>CAZUFQ010000598.1:0-4920 GCA_964618735.1 uncultured Enterobacteriaceae bacterium | reverse complement strand
GGGTGGGTTGCCTACCGCTCTGTGATAGCGTACGCCCCCGTTCTGTACTCTGGGTTTGAGGAGTCCGAACCCGTAGGGGCCTTTTTACCGAATCTCCAACGTGAACTGGGCAACCGGAAGGGGAACGAAATCGCCGCCGATTACTGTTTCATTATGGTGAAATAGAGAGTGAGGGGCTAATGGCCGTGTTTAACGCTCTCAAGTCGTTTGTCTGGTCACGCTACTTTCCGTGGATAATAGGCGTCCTCACTATTCTTATTTTGGGGGTCTTGTTCTTTTGGCTCGGTTGGCTCACTAGTCCCTATTTCTGGGCAAGCTTTCTCCTCGTTCTTGCTGCAGGCGTTGGAGCAGCGTTGCGGTGGGAATTCCTACCTAAGATGCAGGAGTGGTTATTTCTCCGTCAACAAGAACATCCCCGCTATATCGCGGCTGGTGGAGAGAGTCCTCAAGCTTTTTTAGAAAAATTTAAAAGCGCACTCCAAACGCACCAAAACCTGCCTCAAGACCTCCCCTGGTATTTGGTGATCGGCAAAGAAAAGGCGGGTAAAACGTCAGTGCTTCAAGCGATGAACCCGCGCGCCTTCCTCCAACCCATAGCGGGAGGAAAGGGCGGAACGCAGAATTGTGATTGGTGGGTATCCAACACGGCAATCTTCCTGGACACGACGGGTCGGTACACCTCTCAGGCTGATGTGGCGCGAGATCGTTCAGAATGGTACCGATTGCTCCGCCTACTTCACCATTATCGCAGGCAACGGCCTATTCATGGAGTGGTGATAGCAGTAGCGATGGATTCTCTCCTTTCGCAATCTGAAGGAAAGCTTCGTGAGGAGGGGACTCAGCTGCGGCTTCGTCTCAAAGAGTTGGTGGAAGAACTGGGAGTAGACTTCCCTGTGTATCTACTTGTGACAAAGTGTGATCTCTTAGAGGGGTTCCGCCCATTTTTTGCGCAGCTTCAACTTCCTGAGCGGGTCCGCACGGAAGCATTCGGCTATATCTACGATCCCCCTCTCCATCCTCAAAGCGAGCAACAGGCCCCTGCAACACTGACCAACTTTAAGGCGGGCCTTGACTACCTTTATGAACGGTTACACCTCCTACGCTTTGCTCTTCTAAACGGTGGAGTTACTGCGGAAGTTCGCCAAGTTGTTTTTTGCTTTCCTGAAGAATTCAAGAACTTCACCGTGGCGCTGACCACGTTTGCTGAACGGATTTTTCAGCACGATGTCTTGTATTACAAGACGACTCCCTCGTTTCGCGGTGTTTTCTTTGCCAGCGCTTTACCTCAAGGAGCGCCCCTATCTTTGATGCGACGACAATTAGGTCTTATAGATTCACCTTCGGTGGCAAACATTGGTGACGAGGAGCTTTACTTTCTCAACGATTTTTTCAATCTTATTTTGGTTAAGGACCGCGGTTTAACGCACACAACATCCCGAGAGCATGCCCGAAGACGTTGGCGCTGGAGTTTTACAATTGTCATAGTGTTCCTTCTGACGCTGCTCTGTGGCTTACCCTTTTGGCGAGCACACGTCATCGATAGAGAGATTCTCGCCGCTGTTAACGGTAACTTGCAACAATGTCCGAGTGTAGAGACACTCCCAGGGAGCGGTCCACATTTCGGTGAAATGGAATGTCTCCGCAAGGCCGTCCAAGACCTCGTTAGCGCAAATGCCAAGCGAGCCCGCTGGTCGAAGATCTTGTCACGAGCTAGTTTCAAGTATGAAGTCACGTTGCGTCAACGGTATGTGCAACAATTTCAATCGGCCGTGTTGACGCCGTTATATAATAGACTCGTACAAGCATTCAGCGAGAATAACGACACGGTATCGCTGTTACTCTTTCTCGCACAGCGCATTCTCCTGACCAATCAATGTCTAAAAAAATCACCTCCAGAGTGTGTCCAGCTTGTCGATAGTGTATGGCAGCCAGACGATTACCGACTCATGCTCGATCCGGCTCATCCTACTCAGTTCATACGGTCGGAAGAAGTAACGAGCCTGACAAATACATATGCGGCGTACCTGCTCTGGCAGCAAGAATCCAGAAAAGCCCTCGCCGAGGAGCTTGAGGCAGACCGAAAACTGCTTGAGCAAAGAATGTCTGGACAGTTTAGTTTGACTTCGCTACTGTTGTGGGTAAATCATCACGCACAGCCCCTCACATACGAAACCTACTGGCAACCCCAGGGTCCAGTGTTAGCTCTACCCAACCCACAGCAGATCGATCCCGCATGTTTGAAGGAGAAACGGGAGCACGAAATTCAATCATTTCTTGATCTTATCGTAGAGGCCGCGCCTACACGTAAACCTGAGCTTGATGAATTTCAAACGCAGCAGACGCGCTTCTGTTTTCAACAATGGCAATCATTCCTATCTCGGTTTTCGGAAGGAGCAAATTGGTGGAAAGGAAAAGAAGGAGAATCCATTATGCAATTATTGAAAGCCGATTCTCCATATCACCGAGTCATAACGCAGGCGTACGAGAACCTCTCCCCTTGGATTCCTGCTGAAGGGCAACCTGGCAATGCGCCGGCATGGGTAGTCTCTCTCCAACACTACGCGACGGCGCAGGAGCAACAACAACAGAAGTTTCTCGAAGCTATCCGACAACAACTAGACCCGCGTGCACTCCCCCAGTCAAGCTTCGCGTTTGCAAGTGATGTATTTGCCGTTAATCAGGCCGACGAGACGAAGAACCCGCTGCTTCAAGCTTGGCAAGTGAAAACTCAGGACTCCGTAGCTGAAGAAAACAGTCAACAGGCCTCGGACAACGTAGTAAAAAAGTTAAAGCAAGAACAGCTCCGTTTGGTGTGGGACGGAATCCTGAATCAAGCAGGACTGCATCTGCAAAACGGTTGGCGGACCGAGGTGGTGACGCCGCTCCAGCAGTTTGCGCCAGCAGAGCGGCTCATTCGGCTGTACGATCCAGGAGGCGTGGCGGGCGTATTCCTAAAAGACCTTCATCCATTTCTTCAGAAGGACGAAACGGCAGCGCGCTCCTCTGTTATTGGCGGGGGTCTCTCTTTTTCTCCAGCTTTTCAGCAGTTTCTTATTACCCAGAAACAACTACGCTCTATTTATGACGGCACTCAATACGCCGTCCGGGTTACAGCAACCAATACGCCACATATCGACAGTTTCCCATTGCCACAGACGTCACAATCCGTGTTTGCACTCGCCTGTGGCAACATCTCCTATCGTGTTTCCACGACACCAGGAGAAACTACACAGAGTATCCAATGGTCTTACCAAGGCTGTGGAGATGCAAGCCTGACTGTGTACTTCGTAAATAGCCAGGGGCAAGAACTCAGCGTCACCAAGGTCTATGGGGGAGCATTGGGATTCGTTCAGTTTGTTCAAGATTTTGCGGGTGGTTCTCGACGCTTCGCCATGGCGAATTTTCCTCAAGCTTCTCCAGCCGTTTTTAGCTTGGGGATTCATGGCATCGACGTATACTATCGCGTCGAGCCATCGGCTATACTTACAAAGTTGCTGTCTGTATTTCAAAACTCAACCTTACCGATGGATATCATGGCGCGAGCAACATCGTTGTCCTAAAAACACATGCAGGGCGATCTCTTCTTCATGACTCAAACACCACCCCTCGTTGACCGTCTTGGGAAATCACACCACTAAATCATTCTAGTCCAACGACAAGGAGAGGTAGAATGTACGCCCTCGACCGTAAAAAATCCTGATCACCCGAGACTGATAGGAACTAAGTACTGACTTGTTAAGCTAGGGCCGCGGAGATGGAGATGCCCTTTACCATTGGGCCCCGATTCATACCGCCTTCTGGAGAGCCCGTAATTTTTGGTTGTATAGATGTTCTTGAAATTCGCAACAGTTCAATTCTTTGGTGGGTCGACTCACGGAGTTTCCTACGCTCGTCCGTTTCCCTTGCCTATCTGCTCCATGGCGTACACTTTGTATAAACAAGCGATCGCTTAAACGTTTTTGCCAAGAATTGTGTTTTAAGGTCATACAGGGCGATGAAGAAGGACGGCGGTGCGCATCGGTCTATGAACGCAAGTTGCCTGAGCAGCGGCTCTGCTAATCGCTTAATTTGCACGTAGGGCCCCAGGCTCGCTTCTCTTGCCCCAGCTGGGTGTGTTGCTGCCAACGTTGGGTGTGACTGTATCTGGTGTACTCGCGATGGTAGCCATACTCGAAGTTGGGTATGGTGATGGCTATCTACCCATTGCCTGATTCGGTTGCTCCGCTGTGGGAGCCTCTCAAAGGGTATGCAACGAGAGGAAAACATACCGGAACATAGGGGAAACAGTAGAAATACTGGTAGTTTCAACCTCTCTTTGTCCAGACATATATTTTTCTTTTGTTGTATGGTGTGATAGACTCTCAATCTGTGTATGGATGAACACAGCACAAAAAAAGATGTATCCTTTGACCAACTCACTGAGCTGCGTGAGAAAACCGAGATTGTTTCCCAATTTCTACAAAAGCTTCTCGTCACCTATCTGAAGACTCTCCAGCCTTTACTTTGGCCCGGAAGGGTGCTGGGAAGATACGTGGGCGCGAAGGAGGACGTTAGCGGAGCAGATAAACTATTTGCTGAACTGCAAGAAAAGTTTAAAGAGGTTTGTGGGAAGCCATATGCGCTACCGTCAGAGTTAGATAGGGAGCCTCTAGCTTCGCTTGAAGCGATCTTAGAACTCTCTCCCTGGGAGTACATATACGAAGCCAAGGGGCAGCGGGAGGCAAAGACCCTAACTATCACGTCTCCGCTGCGCTGGATGCTTGGGTTTCGTTCAGCTTACACGTTTGCGCAGATGCGGCAGGTGCTGTCAGATAAAGCCGAACGCCGACATGCGGATGTCCGCCAGTTCTTAGTAAACGCACTAGTTTTGCAGATGATTCTCAACAAATCGCCTGGCGTTGTCGAAATTATCACCAGCCC
>CAZUFQ010000597.1:0-4940 GCA_964618735.1 uncultured Enterobacteriaceae bacterium | reverse complement strand
ACTGAGAGAACTTTTGCTGCGGTAGTTGCCATGAGTTTCCCTCCTTCCAGGTGCGGCTAACGTTAATTGAACGGCTTTCTGGGCTCTGTCGCAAAGTCGATAGTAACTTTCTGTTATCTACCATGAGTGGTATTTTTCTCGCTTGAACCTTTCCATCTATGGTGGAGTTCGTAAATTTTGCGACATATATAGTTTCGCCCTGTTCCTGTTCCCTCCCCGACTCTGTGATGCTCTCCGCTGCGCTATGGAGCCACTACCGAGCCACGGCCACCGAGAAGTGCGACTACCAGCAGCACAATGGTCAGGACCGCGAAAAACCACCCGATCTGGGCGGAGAGGCCGGCCACCCCCGGAATCCCAAGACCGCGGCGATGAGCGCAATGACGAAAAATACCTGTGCATAGTGTAACATGGCTTCCTCCTTCCCCCTATGACACGAGGTATCCCCGGACGACACTTTCCTTTCTCGACTGCCGTGTGTTCCCGAATGTCCTTCTACCCCAGCTGGCCCGGTGTACGAAACTTACCGTGCGAGCTACCTCGCTGAGCTCCTATTCCTACTGCCCACAGCTGTTCCGTATTCTCATATTCCCTTCAGCGTAACGCACCAGCCTCTCTATACAACACGCTGTGAGCAGCATGCTGAGCGGACAGAGCATGTTCGAGGGAGTTTGCGAAGTTCTTTGGCGCTCTTCTTTCTACCCAGTACTGGCCTTTTCTTCAATAAGTTGACAACGTCCTCAAGGCCAACCTGCTGAGAAGATTTGCATTGCAGAGATGTCCCTATGATATAATAGAAGGTGTTCACGTATACTTCCTCACTGTTTCCTTCCGCCCGCTCGGAAGCCCTTCACTGACATGGGGTTTGATGAAGACAGACATACGGTAAGGATGGCTCACAGCAGGAGAAGGAGGACGGAAGGAACGCAAGGAGGCGGTATGAAGAGAGTGTGGCATTCTTCCGATCTCCGCTTGAACGGGATCGTGGTCGGGACGGTCCTGCTCGGGGTACTTGTTACTGTGACCGCTTGGTCTTTCTTGGAGCTGGCGCCTTCTGCCCTGCTCGTTCGCCGTCATGGTCAGCGAGTGGTATGGCGAGCTCGGTCCGGGTCTCCTGGCGACGCTCTTAACGATGGTGGCGAGCGCCTGTATTTTCTTTTTCCCGCTCTCCGTGCTGTTCTCGCCGACCAGCGAGGCCCTGCCCCGCCTCGGAGTGTTCAGGCTGCTCGCGCTGCTGATGAGCGTCTGCAACAGTGCTCGCTTCCACCTGGCGGTGACCTTGCCGAAGGAGCGCGATGTTTTGCAGGTGACCCGCGCTCGCAGTGGAGACAGTATTGTCAAGTTAAAACTAACTAAATGCGATATAATCCACATGGAATAGTGAGAACAAAATTCTGACTTCAATATATTAAGGTCGTGTCAGATTTGATCCATTAACTTGACAACGGCGGACTGTTCGTGACGTTCCGAATTGCGCAACTCGGTCCTCATAATACAATAACAACCCCTTAAGATTGCCAGGTCGTTCACTTTCAGTAAAGCCGTCACTCAGCCTTTATTAGGCAGACTGGAGGAACCGTATGTCAGTAAGAAGAGGTCCCAGCTTCGCTCTTTCTTTATGGCTCACTGTACTGCCCTTGATGATCCCTAGCGCCGTCAACGCAGAGGATAAATCATGTCCTAAAGTAACGGCAATCAAAGCTACATTCGACGACAAGATTACCTACGCCAAAAGCGCTTCTCTCAGTCTGGGAGACAAAATCACTGTGCAAATTGAGACTGTTCAAATTCAGGAGGGGGAACAGAAGAGTTGTGATCTTGGTCCAAGCTCACCCCAGCAAGCTACCTGGCTTCCAGGTATCAGTAATGAGAATGCTCTCATGCTTGTACCTTTCTTGAACGGAAGGCCTCTCCCGGATATCTCCCCGGAAGCGATTGATCCACAAGAGCACACCGTGACATTCCACCTTATTCGCACAGATCGGAAGGAAAACAAGGAAGTGTGGTCGGATCTACTCAGTCGCCCCGGCCTCAGTCCTCGGGTAGTAAGCTTTAGTGTGGGACTTGAGAAGACCGCACAGATAGACAGTGACGTGAAGGCGTTAAACATCGTCATTTTTGAGAAGAACCGGCTGGTATTAGCTTTAGCGCTTTTCCTGATACTTTTGCATATATTTTTTCGCCTAGCACGGTGGAGCACCCTCTTACGCGACCCCGGCACGACGACAGATGAGCCGCCCAAATTCAAGGATCTCTTCTGGCCCCCATTTCGCCCTCCGCAGACCACCATCCAACTTGGGCCCTATAGCTTGGCGCGAACGCAGATGGCCTTCTGGTTCTTTTTAGTCATAGTCTCTTTTGTGTTGATCTGGATGGTGATTGGAGACACCGACACGATCACAGAAGGCGTCCTCGTGCTCATTGGGATCAGCGCCGGCACGGCGGTTGGAGCCACGGCGATAGATTCCAGCAAGCGCCCAACAACTCCAACCCCGCAACCAGGAACACCCTCGGACGGGTGGTTTACCGACATATTGAGCGACGATACTGGTATTAGCTTTCACCGCTTTCAGATCTTTGTTTGGACCCTTGTGCTTGGGTTTGTTTTTGTCAAGGCTGTGTTCATCTCCCTAGCCATGCCCGATTTTTCGACAAACCTCTTGTCGCTGATGGGCATCAGTTCCGGAACCTATCTTGGGTTGAAGCCTTTTGAAAGACAGGCTCCAGAAGCTCCGCCTGAAACGCCGACGGCAGGCGGCAAGCAAGGAACCCAAGAGACACAAGGAACCCAAGAGACACAAGAAACGAAAGAGGACGAAAAAGATCAGGAAGAAGCAACACCATAAACATGACTCTGTCATAAAGTCGATTATAACAATTTGTTATCTCCAGTCCATCGCGGTTTTGTCTACTATTTATTCCGTAGAGTATGGTTTCGACAGTTTATGACAGAGTCCTATTGAGTTTGTGAAATCCCTGGGTGCTCAGCACATTGGCAGCCATGAGCATTTGCCCATCCTGTCAGCATCCCGCTATGAAGTGCGATGGCTATGAGGCCGCTGACCGCCAACGCTACCACTGCCGCCTCTGTCAGCGGGGTTGTACGGCTCATTCTACCTCAGCATTTTCTGGGTATCGCTGGCCCCCCAACGTGATCTTAATGGTCGTGCGGTGGTAGTGCAGTCCGCCACGCTTGGCCACCTAGGTTGTGCGACTGCTCGCCGAGCGCCATAGTGATGTCTCCGCCCGCACAGTGCTGAACTGGGTGCAAACAGTTGGCCCACAGGTGGCTGCCGCGACCCAGGGGCATCGATGGCGGGTTGGGCGGCAATGGACGGTGGACGAAGTATGCTGCTTTCGTGGCGGGCAGAAATTGTACTTGTAGCGCGGTCGATGAGCTTGGACCGGGTATCGACGTGCTCCTGTGCGACAAACGGGATCGGGCAAGCGCAGAAGGGTTTTTTCGCCAGACCCAGGCGCGCACAGAGGTGACGCCTAAGGCGGTTATTACTGACCATCACCAACCATATGTGAAGGCGGCGCCAACGGTCATTCCGATCGCTCGCCATGTGCGTACGGGCTTGCATCGCCACCGCGGCTACACCACCCAACCCATCAAGCGCAGTCATGTCCCCACCCGCGACCGCCTCCGAGGCACGCGAGGGCTCATGACCATACGCAACGGACAGCGGTTTGTGGATAGCTTCGAGGCCTTTCATGCGTTACGCCGGGGCACGATGAAGCTGCGCACGCTGGTGTCCACCTATCGACCGACGCGGGCATCAGTGCCCGAGACCGCACGCGCAATAGTTGAGGCGATGAACGTTCTCAGGGCACAGCCTAAAAAAGCTGCCTGAAGAAGTGCGGCTATAGCACTCATAGGGATTGTTCGACTTGCCCAGTCTGTCCAAAGCACCATACAATTTCACAAACTCGTGAATGAAAGGATACGCATGCCGTATCAGGAGTATTTGCTATAGAGCGTCGCTGACCTCTTTTGTCCGATTGAGCTTTTATCTCTCGCCCCACTTGTAGACTGCATTACAGGTGGGGCAACTGCTTTGAACTGAGATCTTTTTACTATGCTCTCCCACAGAGATTACAGACTTCATTCCCCATGTGATCCTTAATGGGCTGCCCGCCGCAGGAACAGCGGTGGTAAAGACGGTTCCAGATACGTTTGAAGAAGTTGACTTTGACCGTGTTCTCCACAAGCCCTACTCGTATGAGTTGAGGTAAGTCTCCATCAGGGAAGGAATAACTCCAAGTTATATTCTTCCCTGAATCGTCACTCATAGTGCGATAGGTACTATCAGAGTGAGAGTGCTAATTCCAGCGATTTAATTAGATGGGAGGTGGCAGAGATCAATAAGCATTATTGCTGTATATCACTTCTAGTTTGTAGAAAAATGTATTTACGCACTAAAACATCTAATAAAATAAATAAACAATAAATTTAAAAGCACGTATTATTTAAGGTGAAAACGCCTCCGTCCCATGCTCGGGTTCAAGCGGTTCGCCTCCGCTGCCCGATTCTACCACGCTCATGATGAAGTGCAAAACTTCTTACGCTTTCAATCTCACTGAGCCCATAGCACCGGTGACCTGGGGCTCGTCCCAGCCGTCCGGCAGTCGGCCAGTAGTTACTCTCACAGTCCTAGGCATTAGTTTCGTGCCCTTACGCCGCTAAAGGAAGCACCTTTTCAGGCTCCTGGGGAATTTCGGCCAGACCCGAGGCGAACCGTGGTATGGGAAAAACTCCTGCAGCGTGTAAGGCTTCGCGCCAGATCCAGACAATATCGCGTTGGCTCGGTGCGCCTTTGTGGCGGTACCAGGGCCGATAGCGTGTGAGGTCGCGATCCACCCTCTGGCAGGTCTGCTCCACAGGTTATGTCCTAAAATCCCTGGAACTGGAGGGAGTAGACGGGAGGCACTTCTGA
>CAZUFQ010000596.1:0-4947 GCA_964618735.1 uncultured Enterobacteriaceae bacterium | reverse complement strand
TTGCAATGAGGTTCCAGTCCGCGAACGTAAAGGAGAGATGCGTGGCCAACCGCGAGGCGGTCTGGGCAAATACGCGAATGCCTTTGGCGTTGGCTTCCTCCCACCATTTCAGCTGGGAACGGAACATCTGCGGATACTTGGCGTTAATAGCAATGGCGTTATAGAGTACAGGACGTCCGCTCTCTTCAGCCAAGCGCGCGTTGAAGTCGAAGTCATATTTGGGACCGCGCGACGGGTCGTGAATGGAAGCACTGGCTTGAGTTAATTGGATACAACCTGCGTCGTACTCTCCGAGCGCCCGAGCCAGCGTGAGGTAGAAATCATCCGGCAAAACATCCGAGATCATCGGCGAGCCGTCATAGTCGCGTTGCACGGAGGCGAAACTGTCAGGGAAGAGGCGTTGCGCGCCCCAGCCAACGGCGCCAGACCGCATGGCTTCATGGAATAATTGGACAACTTTTTTGACCTCTTCCTCGTCGGGCAAGCGGAGCTTGGCCTCGGCATAGCCGCCCATTACATAGGCCACGAGCGGCGTGACCGGTACGAGCTGAGAGATGTTGATTCCGAGCGGGAGACGATCGATGTGATCCATCCACTGTGGGAATGTTTCCCAGTCAAAGGCCATCGACGCCTTCATGGTCCTGAACGGAATGGCTTCGTTGCGCTCCATCGATCGCATAGCCCGCTCGGCGTCTTTCGGATGGACCGGCGCAAAGCCGAAGCCGCAGTTGCCATTGGTAACCGAGGTGACCCCGTGCCAACTGCCCATCGAGCAGTAGGGATCCCAGTGCAGCTGCGCATCATAGTGACAGTGCAGATCAATAAACCCCGGCGCCACAATCAGCCCGGCGGCGTCGATCACCTTCGCCGCGTCGCTGTTGTGCAAGCGTCCAATCTGGACGATCTTGCCGTTCTTGATGCCGACATCTGCACGGTAGCGTGGCACTTTGGTGCCATCCACTACTGTACCTCCCTTAATAATAGTATCAAATTGCGCCATACAACCCTCCTTTTGGGTGGCAAACGTCAAAGGTGATTTGAACCCAATGAATCTCTCCCTTACGCCTCACGCAGGACTCCCTACAGGGCGCTTATGCTCTGCTCTTAGCGCCTTTTCACATATTTCTCTACCCCTCGCTTCGTGGAGAGCGAGTGCAGTAGAAGTTCAAGGAGGAACGAGTTTCTTACAGACGAAGTATAGTGAAAGCGATATTAAGGCGGGAGAAGAACAACAAAGGTACGTTGCAAAAGGCTCCGTTGCCCGTCGGTTTTAGGATAATGGTTCAATTTGAAAGAGAAGAAACAGCTCTTGTCATCCCGAGCCAGAGCGGAGCGGCGGCTAAGCTTCTCGGAGGGCAGGGGCGTCTCTTGAGATTCTTCGGCCAGAGTTTATCCTGAGCAAGGCCGAAGGAACCTCAGAACAGCAGACCTGCGTTAATGGAGGGTTGCTGCATCATTGGCGGGCTGCACCTCCTGCGCCGGCGCCTGCTTATCTTTGCTGATCGCCATCGCGTGTTCGTCTGGTTTGACCCCCACCCCATAGCGAGTGGCGTACACCTGCGTGAACTCTGCGCCGAAAAAGAAGATCAACGCGGAATAATAAACCCAGAGCAAGACCACGATGAGCGAGCCTGCCGCTCCGTACGCAGAACTCACACTGCTGTGTCCCAGGTACAACCCAATGAGAAATTTCCCTAAAGTAAACAAGAGCGCTGTCATGGCGGCCCCAATCCACACGTCTTTCCAGGCCATGTGGACATCAGGCAACATTTTGTAGATCAGCGCAAAGAGGAGGGTGATCAAGCCGAAAGAGACCAAAAATTCTATGCCATGCCAAAGCATGGATTCACCAATGGAAGCTCCGCCGACGAACTGCAGGAACGCCGTCAACGCCGCGCTGATTACCAGAGACACCAAGAGCAAAAAACCAATCCCGAGCACCATGGCAAAGGACAAAATGCGCGTGCGCAGCAGCCCCATAAAGCCGAGTCCGGGCTTCGGAGCAACTCCCCAAATTGTGTTTAGGGAGTCTTGAAGTTGTCCCACTACGCCCCCCGCGCCAATAAGCAAGGTCACGACGCCGATGAGGGTCGCGAGGATGCCGGAACTCGGCGTGCTGGCGTTCTGGATCATCGCCTGAATCGCCTGGGCCCCTTGCGGACTCACCATGCCCTGCATTGTGCTTATAATCTGATGTTGGGTAGCTTCGCGCCCAAAGACCAACCCTGCCACGGCCATAGCAATAATGAGGAGGGGAGCCAGCGAAAAAAGCGTGTAGTAGGATAGGGCGGCGGCGAGTTGAAATGGTTTGTCTTCATTCCACTCGTTGAATGTGTCAGTCAATAATTTCCAGATCGCTGAGAGATTCATTGCCGAAGCCCTCCTTAGCGTGCGCGTAGACTCAGCTGCCGCGTGTCGCAGCACTTTCGATGATAGGCAGGGAGATTCTGTATGGCTGCTTGCTTTTGTGGACTATAAGCAGCGAATCCACGTGTACTTCGTTTCGGTGTAAGGCTGCGGCTCCTTCCTGGGTTTTCCAATTCTCTCAATCGACAGGAGCTGAATCCGTCACGCCTTTTGCATTACCGACTCGCATTCGCGATCTGAATTTGGTTGTCTACTTTAGTCACACCTGCCATTTGTTGTACTGCGGAGCCAATATTGGCTTTTTCTTGCTCATTGTTCACTGAGCCCTGTAAGGTGACTTCGCCGTTATGGGCATAGACATGGATATTCTGCGCGGCGGAAGCTGCCGCCGAGCTCTTGTGTAAGTCATTCTCGACCCGTTGGGCGAACTGGCGATCAGCATCGCTCATTTCAGGAAGACCTGTCCTAGCAGTCCCGGGCGCGGTTTGTTGTGTCTGGCCCGTAGTTGCGGGCGGCGCTGACGAAGAGGTGTTGTCCGTCGTACGGTTACAACCGAGAAGACCAACGAGAGCAATAGCTGAAAAAATGACACTCTTTTTCATGATTTTTCCTTAGAGAGAATCTTGTCCTAAGCTCCCCATAGAGCCGACAGAGTTTGCTTGTCTTTCACCTTAATTAAGACAGCAACAGCTATGCCAGGAATGGAAAAAGAACCAAGACGAATTTTTCAGCCGATTTTCTCGCAGAAAATGCCCGATGTAGGTATTCCGTCCTCTGAGGTGTAGATTTTAGTTCTCTCTTGGGAATTTATTGCAGTATTAAGGAGGGATAGAAGGAGGGATAGAGTGATCCATCCCTCCAAACAAAATAGAAACTTGCTAGACAGTTAGCGTCGACTATGATTTTCCATATTACAGTCGACCGTCTGAATTAAGCAGCCTTGGAAAGCGACGGGGGTGTCGCGTGGAGCGTAGCGAGCCGTTTTGTGTTCCCCCCTCTTTGGTTGATCACGAGCATCCCGATCCCAAAACCGCAGAGACTTGAGAGCAACACCAAGCCGCAAGTGAAAGGGGTAAAGACTGTCATTGGGTCAAGGAGCGTCCAGTTCGGAGCTACTCCTAGCAAAGGAAAAAATGGAACAGGCATATTCAGCACCTCTAGTATTCAATATAAGCAGGCTGCGCCCCCAGGTGAAGTGAAAACCGATGAAAAACTCTTACTTGCAGGATAAGGATCTCTTAGGCCTCCAGTTGAGGTCACCTTTTCCGATTAACGTCGCGTCCTCTGGATGGCCAACGTTGCGCTCTTGGCGACCCCCTTATACGAAGCCGTAACGGTCACGGTGATATTCTTGCTGACCGAAAATGTCGTAATCGGAAAAGTCGCTGTCGTGGCGCCTGCATTCACAACTATTGCGGTAGGAACACTCGCTTTCGTGGGATTACTGCTTGCCAGGGCTATCACTATCCCCCCTGCTGGGGCGAGAGCTGTGAGCGTGACTGCACCAGTCGCACTCGCTCCTCCACTGACGCTTGCGAGATTCACAGTCAGTGAAGACAGGGCAGGCGCCGGTTGCACCGTCAAATTCGCAGTTTTTGTCACGCTCGCATAACTGGCGCTGATATTCCCGAACGTTGTGGCGTTCACAGTAGTGGTCGTAATGGGGAAGCTTGCGGAAGAAGCCCCACCTGCGACAGTCACACTTGACGGGACGCTGGCTGCAGGATTCACACTGAGCAAATTCACCACAGCTCCACTGGTCGGGGCAGGGCCTGTCAAACCCACCACGCCGGTCGCGAATTGCCCGCCGATCACACTGGCAGGAGTGAGTGTCAGCGAATTCAACGCCACAGGTCCCGCAGTGGACGGATTGTAGCCGAGCTGGATGACTTCGAAATCGGTTGCCGTCAGCGCAGCAAAAGCGGGATTGAGCAGATCATTATTCCACCGCTCATCGTAGGTCCCAGTGATGTACAAGTCAGAGCCATTGTCCGCAACAATGAGCCCATATTTTTGCATAGTGCGAAATATTTTCTGACTGGCGGGATCGCTGGTGCGTTGCGTAACATCGACGCTCGATTTCAAACGCAAGCGCGCCCCCATAGGAAGCGCGCCCGCAGTTGACCCGGCGCGGTGCGAAGCCGGGTAGACATAACCGTTCGTCGCTCGCACGGTGACCCGAAAGGCGTGCCCGATGTCTGGCTTGGTGAGGACATTCACTTCATCGTACCGTACGAGACCCGGCAAAATCGCGAGGCCGGCGGCGTCCGCCGAGGTCCACGTATCAGGCCGCCGGTTGTTCGTATTCATATCGAAGAACGCGCCGGACCCTGCATACCATCTGGCTTGATTGGTGTCGTAGTAAACATTGTATAGTTCATAGAGATAATTATGATCGCTGTCTACGATCACTATATGACGATCTTGCGTGCTCCGAAGATCAACGTTGCCGGGAGCGCCGCCCTCGATCCAACGCGGTTGGGTAATCGCCAGCGAGGGAATGGGATAAAAAGGAACACTGACGCCAGTGGTGAGATTAACCCCGTCGCTTTGATCCCAGTACAGGAACTGCACGGCTTG
>CAZUFQ010000595.1:0-4949 GCA_964618735.1 uncultured Enterobacteriaceae bacterium | reverse complement strand
TGAGCGGTTCGACAATCAACGCTGCGATCTCACCGTGGTGCTGGGATAAGACTTTACGTGCTTCGGCAATTGCCGCTGCGAGCGCCTCGTCCGCCGTCATTCCTTGATAAAAGCGAAAATAGTGCGGCGGAGTGAGACGAAAGGCTTCCGGTAAAATAGGCCGGAAAAAGTGATGGAATAGCTCCGAATAGCCTGCGTGCATGGCTCCGAGCGTATCGCCATGGTAGGCTTCGACGAGCGAGGCAAATTTCACTTTATTCGTTACGCCTTTAAGTTGCCAATATTGAAAAGCGATTTTCAGCGCAATTTCCACCGCTGTCGCGCCGGCGTCGGAATAGAAGACCCGGGTCAGTTCACCTGGCGCGATCTCGACCAATTGTTTGGCAAGCTGAGTGGATGGGATGTTCGCCAAGCCGAGCATCGTGGAATGGGCAATCTGCGACAGCTGCTCGCTGATCGCCGCATTGATAGCGGGGTGGGCGTGCCCATGTACATTGCACCAAAGGGAGGAGACTCCATCAAGATATTTCTTCCCAGCGTGGTCAATGAGGTAGTTGCCTTCACCGCGAGTGATGATGATCGGATCTTCCGCCAGCCATTCTTGCATCTGCGTGAAGGGGTGCCAAAGATACGTATGGTCCCAAGTCTTCAAGTCAGCGTACGAAGGGGTCATGAGAGAACGCCGAACTCCTTTCCTGCCGCAGCAAAAGTCTCCAGGGCTTGGGTGAGTTGCTCGCGCGTGTGCGTGGCCATGGGCGTGACGCGCAACCGCGAGGAGCCTTGGGGAACAGTAGGCGGTCGAATGCCTTGTGCAAAGACGCCGCGCTGTAACAAGGCCTCGGCCAACGCCATGGTCTTCTCTGCGCTGCCAATAATGACGGGAAGAATGGGCGACCGAGTCGGTCCGATAGTATAGCCAATTTCACTTAGACCTTGTTGGAGAAAGGCTGCATTCTCCCACAACTGCCGCTGGCGTTCCGGCTCATGAGCGACAACCTCGAGCGCGGCGAGAGCCGTAGCGGCGACAGCAGGGGGGACGCCGGTGGTGTAGATAAAGCTGCGAGCGCGATTAATCAGCCATTCAATCAAGGCGCGGCTGCCCGCAACATACGCGCCGGAGCCGCCCAGGGCTTTGCCAAGCGTCCCCATGTGAATATCAATGTCTTGAGTAATTCCTAGTTCCTCCACCACGCCGGCACCGTGTGGCCCGAACACGCCGGTCGCATGCGCTTCGTCCACCATGGTCCATGCCTGGTAGCGATGAGCGAGGGCGACTATCGCTTTGAGTGGGGCCACATCCCCATCCATACTGAAGACCGAATCGGTGACGATGAGACGATTACCAGTCTGGGGAGTTGAAGTGAGGAGTTGTTCTAGATGATCCACATCGCCGTGACGAAAAATACGAACGGTCGCTCGGGAGAGCCGACACCCATCGATGATGCTGGCGTGATTCAGTTCGTCGCTGAAGATCGTGTCGCCGGGCCCCATGAGCGCGGAGATCACGCCGATGTTGGCGTGATACCCTGAAGGGAACACCAACGCTGCCTCTGCATGCTTGAATGCCGTGAGCTTCTCTTCGAGCACACGGTGAATATCCATGTGGCCGGAGATAAGCCGAGAAGCGCCTGAGCTACAGCCGAACTGTGCTATGGCCTCCTGAGCGGCGTGTTTCAAAGCCGGGTGATTGGCCAGGCCAAGGTAATTATTGGACGAGAGCAAGACGACCTCTCGCCCGTTCAGGACAATCGTACTTTCTTGAGCGCCGGAAACGAGGCGGAGCCGGCGATAGAGTCCGCGCTGCTCAACCTCGTGCAATCTTGTAGTGAGTATGTCTTTCAGCATTAGCGCGTATTGGTTAGCAGTAATGAGCGTAGACCCCGTCGAGCATGCCCCAGAGGGCGTCGAGCGCCTGCTCACAACTCGACACTACCTCGTCCGCATTCTCCGGCGTTACGTGTTCCCGCAAAATTTGCCGTGCGGTCTCCGCGTGGAAGCGATCAGCCTGGAGGTGCACCTGAAAGAACGCTAACCCTCGGTCATTGTCTACGCCGTAAAATTGCTTCAATCCCGCGATCTTGGTTTCAGCCACTTCAGGAACCTGTGCCTCGTAGGCTAACAGGGCGGCGACTCCCGCGAGGTATGACCGCTCGCGAGCAAGCGTGCGAAAGATCTGGATCAGAGAGGAAGTTTCCGGCAGCGGGGCGGCGCTTGTCACTTCGTTTCTGTGGACCCCTAAGGCTTCGGCGAATCGCAACCACAGTTCAGGATGGTTGTCTGCTCCACGTTCTTCTTCCAAAAGGTTCTCAAGCAATTGTTGGCGCACGGGAAGGTGCGGGCAGTTCGCATGTACAGCACTGACATACGTGGGGAACGCTTCAACCTGTCGATAGTACTGTTTGCTGTATTCCTGCAAAGCTGACAGCGATAATTCGCCTGCGCTCCAAGCCTGGTAAAAGGGATGTTTGAGAAGATGGCGTTCTTGAATACGAGTTTCCAGCACGGTCAGTATCTCTGTGACGGTTTTGTCCATGGTGAGGCCTCCATAAAGTTTTTTTACGAACAGGTCCTTTCTGATATCTGATTTTCTTAAGAACGTCAGGGGGGAGCAACGAAGATGCAATTATCTTGTTCTTTTAACGCCTCGTTCCCAGGCTCTGCCTGGGAACGCAATTCCCGGGTGCGGTAGCGCCATAACTACACGACATGCCCAGGCAGAGCCTGGGCATGAGAAAGCCAAACTATCAGAGAAACAGAGGAATCACGCCTGCTTGATAACACCGGCGGACAGCAACCGCGCGATGTGATCCGGTTCATATCCCGCCACTTCTCGCAGTACTTCCGTTGTGTGTTGGCCCAGCAGCGGCGCGACATACGGGAGCACAGCTGGCGTGCGTGAAAATTTCGTGAGAATGCCGGTCTGTCGCACCTCGCCCCACTGCGGATGCGTATGCGTCGCGATTAGATCATTCGCTGCGATATGTTCATCGCTGAACAAGGGAGGAAGCGATAAGATGGGCGCCGCCGGGATACTCGCGGCGTCAAGCTGAGCGAGCCAATCTGCAGTAGTTTTCTTTGTAAAAACTGCGGCGAGTGCTTGTCCTAATGGACCTTCCACGGGTTCGTGCTGTGCCTGCGCAAAATTATAACGATGAGTGAGGTCGCTGATATTCAACACTTCAGCGAGACGTGACCAGTGAGCCGGTTCCACGATCGCCAAGAAGAGCGACGAGTCTGCGGTTGGATAGATGCGATAGGCGGCGCTGGTTCCCCACAGGTCAGGAGCGCCGTTTTCCATGTCTGGCCGGCCCTCGTAAAAAATGAAGTTGCCCGATTGAACGGCCATCGACGCATTGAGCAGCGCCGTCTCAACTCGTTGTCCTACGCCGGTGCGTTTACGCGCATAGAGCGCGGCGGAGACGCCATAGGCCGTCAACAAGGCGGCGGCATAATCACATACTCCGCAAGTCAAGTAGAACGGAGGATGTCCATGTCCGCCTTGCGCGCGCATCAGACCGGAACGCGATTGCAGCAGGGGATCAAACCCGGGCTGGTCGTGGTCCGGTCCACTCGAGCCAAAAGCGGTGACGGTCGCGTAGATGAGCTTGGGGTTGATCTGCGCCAAGGTGTCATAGTCGATGCCGTAGCGCTTGGTTGCTCCGGGACGCAAGTTTTCAACGACCACATCAGCTTTACGCACGAGATCATAAATCACTTCACGGCCTGCTGGGCTATTGAGATTGACAGAGAGTCCGCGTTTCCCTTGATTCCAACCGAGAAATCCGAAGCCAAAGGAGCGAAAGGCGTCGCCTTGAGGCGTTTCTACTTTGATGACATTGGCGCCAAGTTGCGCCAGCATCATGGGGCCGAACGTGCCGGCGATGTAGCTGGCGAAATCGAGCACCAGAACACCTTGTAGAGGAGCGCTAGGCGCTGAGCGCTGAGCGCTGAGCGCAGCCGAACTCGTTTTTTTTGTTTCCGCATTCCGCATTCTGCGTTCTGCGTTGATTTCGGCGGTGTGTTGCCCTAACAAAGGCGCTGGTCCTTTGATGATGCCGGGAGTTCGATAGAGTCGTACAGGAATACCCATCTGCACGGTTTTGCCCAGGGTAGTATCATCAATTTCGATCCGCATGCCGTTGTGAACAGTTTGGCGATGCTCGATAAATTCCTGACGACTGGTGACCGGTGCGCATGGAACATCATTCTCTCGGAGAATACGGAGCCATTCTTCACGCGACTTCGTGGCAATAATGGCGGCGATTTTTTCCGCGAGTTCGTCGCGATGTTCCGGGGCAATGCCGAAGGGGGCTCGTTCATAACGTTCATCAGCGAGCCATGCTGGTTGTTCCAGCGCGAGGCAGAGTTTGCTCCAGAACGTAGGGTTGCCGCAGGCAATGAAGAGCCAATCATCTTGCGCTTTGAAGAGCCGATAGACGGGGATGGGACCAAGCGGATTCATGCGACCGCTAAAGAGCCGAAACATGTCGGGGTGATACATCACCGAGCCGGTTTGCATGGCAAAAGCGCCAGCCAACCACGAGACTTCAAGCAGTTGTCCTTTGCCGCTCTGTTCCCGTTCATAGAGCGCTGCCGCAATAGAGCCACTAGCGACGAACGCGGCGCCGTAACTGGCGATGGGAATGACGAGATGCACGCCGCCGTCGCGATGTGACCACTGACTACCGAGTAAACCGCCTACGGCCGCTACCAAGGTGTCGTCGGGATAGCGCTGGGCATGCGGTCCTTTGCCGCCAAACGCGGGCAGATGACAGGCAATGAGTCGTGGGTGATGCTGTGTCAGCAACTCTTGTGTGAGTCCTAGCTTAGCTCTTTCATCCGGCGCCACGTCGAACAGGAGGACATCCGCCGCCTCTACGAGTTGTTGGATCGACGCCTGTCCTTCTCGCGTAGCGGGATCGGCAATAATGCTCTGCTTGCTGCGATTC
>CAZUFQ010000594.1:3662-4952 GCA_964618735.1 uncultured Enterobacteriaceae bacterium | reverse complement strand
CAATGCCGCGTCCAATACCTCGTGCGCCGCCGGTAACGAGTGCGACCTGTCCGTTGAGTGATGTCATTGTATCCTCCTATATCGATTGAGCTTGTCTCTAGCATAATTGGCGGAAGTTTTCTCCCATCGGGTGCGCTTCGCACTTTCTGCGCTATGGTATAGCATCTGATCCGGTAGCGGGACTTGTAGGGAAAATTGTTCATGACCTTCGATGAAATCCTTGCTCAGATAACCGAACTGCTGCAGCGCCAGGGGAGAGTTTCGTATGGAGCGCTGAAGCGACGATTCGCGCTCGATGATGAGTATCTCCAAGACTTACGGGACGAACTCATTACCGCCCAGCGTCTTGCTAGGGATGAGGATGGCAAGGTGTTAGTCTGGAAAGGCAGTTTAGCGTCTAGTGTCCAGAGTCTAGAGTCTGAAAGCCTTCATTCTCGCATGCAAAGTCCTCAGACCCTAGACGCTAGACCCCGGACTCTAGACTCGGTCGCCGAGCGGCGGCAGTTGAGCGTGATGTTCTGCGACTTAGTCGGCTCAACTCCGTTGTCGACACAACTGGACCCCGAAGAACTGCGAGAGGTGGTGCGCGCCTACCAAGCAACCTGCACGGAGGTAATCCAACGTTATGAGGGATATGTCGCCCAGCATTTAGGAGATGGAATACTTATCTATTTTGGCTATCCAGTAGCGCATGAAGATGATGCGGCGCGTGCGGTGCGGGCGGGGTTGGAGATTGTGGCGGCGCTCCACAAGCGAAACGTAGGGGCGCAGCATGCTGCGCCCCTACAAGTCCGTATCGGCATTCACACCGGCCTCGTTGTAATCGGAGAGATTGGCAGCGGCGAAAAACGTGAGCAGTTAGCCTTGGGCGAGACGCCCAACATTGCCGCCCGTCTGCAAGGTGTAGCGGAGCCCGATACTGTAGTGATCAGCGCTGCCACCCGGCACCTCGTGCACGGCCTGTTTGAGTGTCAAGATTTGGGACCGCAGGAGCTGAAAGGTCTATCTACTCCCTTGGCGGTGTATCGTGTCGTAGGGGAGAGCGCGATTCAGAGTCGCTTTGAAGTAGCGATCCGGAAAGGCTTAACACCGCTCGTGGGGCGAGAGCATGAAATCGCCTTACTGCTGGAGCGTTGGCAGTTGGCGCAGGAGGGTGAAGGCCAGGTCGTGCTACTGAGCGGCGAGCCGGGCATCGGTAAGTCACGGCTGGTGGAAGAAATGAAAGAGCAACTGGCGCATGAAAGGATGACGCGCATTGAATTTCGCTGCTCGCCCTATCATCAGAACAGC
>CAZUFQ010000594.1:0-3645 GCA_964618735.1 uncultured Enterobacteriaceae bacterium | reverse complement strand
GTATCCCGTCATTGACCATCTGCAACGCCTGCTGCAGTTTGCACGAGAGGATTCGCCTACCGCAAAGCTGGAGAAACTCCAACATACGCTGAGCCGCTATCGCTTCCCCCAAGCGGACACTACGCCCTTGTTGGTGGCCCTGTTGTCGCTTCCACATCCTGAAGGCTCCCCGCCCATCACCGTGAGCCCGCAAAAGCAGAAAGAGAAGACGCAGGCGGCTCTCGTCGCCTGGTTGGTCGAAGAAGCGGAGCTGCAACCAGTCTACACCGTCTGGGAAGACTTGCACTGGGCCGACCCATCTACACTAGAAGTGCTCAACCTTATTGTGGACCAATCCCCTACGGCACGGCTGTTGGTGCTGCTAACATTCCGTCCTGAGTTCTCGCCGCCCTGGGGCAATCGCTCTCACCTCAGCCCAATAGCGCTGGGCCGCTTGGGACACAATCAAGTTGAGACGATGGTTGAGCGGGTCACGGGCGGACAATCGCTCCCGCAAGAAGTTGTGCAACAAATTGTGAGTAAGACCGACGGCGTGCCCTTGTTTGTCGAGGAGTTGACCAAGACGGTGGTGGAAACTATTGGGGAACAGGCGACAGGGATCGGAGAACAGGAAGGAGAAACTGTAGGGGCGCGGCCTGCTACACCCGTGCTGTTGGCAATTCCCGCGACATTACAGGACTCATTGATGGCGCGGCTTGATCGATTAGGCTCCGCCAAAGAGATCGCCCAACTGGGCGCGACTATCGGGCGGGGATTTAGCTATGAACTTCTCTACGCCGTTTCTAACGTAGACGAAGGACCTTTACAGCAGGAGCTAAAGCAACTGATGGAAGCAGAATTGGTGTATCAGCGCGGGCTGGCACCGCAGGCCCACTATCTCTTCAAGCACGCCCTCATTCAAGACACAGCTTATCAGTCATTGTTGAAGAGTAGACGGCAGCAGTTACATCAGCAGATTGCCCAGGTGTTGGAGGAGCGATTTGTCGAGATAAAAGAACAGCAGCCAGAACTCCTCGCGCATCATTACACCGAGGCAAATCTCATTGCACAAGCTATCCCTTATTGGCAGAAGGCGGGCCAAAGAGCCGCCCAGCGCTCGGCCCATTCTGAAGCGATCAGCCACCTCACCAGCGGACTGGGGTTGCTCAAGGCTCTGCCAGACACCCCCCAACGCGCTCAGCACGAACTCAGACTCCAAATCAGCTTAGGTTCCTCGCTGATGGCCACCAAAGGCTATGGGGCTCCGGAAGTTGCAACCACCTACACTCGGGCGCGGGAGTTGTGCCAACAGTTGGGAGAAACTCCCCAGCTCTTCCCGGTGCTGTTTGGACTAGCGGCCTTTCGTCTTGTACGGGGCGAGACCCGGACCGCCCGGGAGCTGGGCGAACAACTACTGCGGCTTGCCCGTAGTGTGCAAGAGCCGGCCCTGCTTGTAGCGGCCCACAATGTGTTGGGGGAGAGCTTGTACCATCTAGGAGAGGTCGTTTTGGCCCGCGAGCAGTTAGAGCAAGGCGTTGCCGTCTACGATCCTCAGAGGCATCCCTCCCCAGCCGGTCTCTATGGGGCGAATCAAGGGGAGCAAAGCCTCTGCTATGCGGCCTTTGTCCTGTGGCAGCTGGGCTATCCGGACCGAGCCCTCAAGAGAATCTGCGAGGCGCTCGTCTTGGCCCAGGAGTCATTCCATCCTTACACCTTAGCGTATGTCTTGCTCTGTGCTGCCATTCATCATCAGCTCCGCCGGGAGGGACAACTTGCCCAGGAGCAGGCAGAAGCGGTGATCACACTGTCTACTGAGCAGGGGTTTCCATACTTACTGACGCTGGGGACGATGCGGCGAGGCTGGGCGCTGGCCGAGCAAGGCCAAATGGAAGAAGGCATTGCACAGATGCATCGAGGCTTGGCGGCATGGCAGGCCACTGGGGCAGAACTCGGACGGTCGGGTCATTTAGCCTCGCTAGCGGAAGCGTATGGGAAAATGGGGCAAATGGAGGAAGGACTTGTTGTCATAGCCGAGGCGCTCGCTCAGGTGCAGAAAAGCGAGGAGCGTATATATGAGGCGGAGCTGTATCGGCTGAAAGGCGAACTCCTGCTGGCGCAGGCTAGGGAACAGGCGACGGGGAACGGGCAATAGGAAAGAGTTACCGATCCCTGATCCCTGTTGCCCGATGCCCGGATGCTGGTTCACCGAAGGGTTTGACACGAAAGATTTGCAAGAGGCGAAGGCGTTGCTCGACGAATTGAATCATTGAGTGAGTGCGAGATTGAGTCATTGGCCGTTGCGTTTTCTTCGCTCTTTCAATAAGAAGAGCCGATGCCGCTTCCTGCCTTTGACGTTCATGGTGATTTGCCCGTTGGCGTCTATCCAGCGACGCTCGCGGAAGTGATTGAGCGCTTCGGCCACGGTACGCGGCAGCGTGAACTCGTCACGAGTAGGCTCGTTCATATTTACGAGCTGGCTCAGCGGACTGGGAAGTTGCAACGCTTCATCATTTTCGGCAGCTATGTCACGATGAAGCCGGAGCCCAATGACGTTGACATCATCCTCATCATGAGAGACGATTTCTTCTTGCCAGAGTGCGAGGGGGAAATAGCACCCGTTTTCTATCATCTACAAGCCCAGGCGAAATTGGGCGCGAGTGTCTTTTGGTCGTCACCTTCGGGTGTATTGTTGGAAACTGTTGACCAGTTCGTTGCACACTGGCAAATCAAACGTGATCGCGGTTGGCACGGCATTGTCGAAGTCATTGAGGAGAAAATACCATGATTTATAACGATATCGAACTCAAAGCTACGCAGGAGCGCATTGCCCTCTTCGAGGGATGGGTCGCGCAGTTCCGTGTCAATGTTCCAAAGGAAAACTTTCATGCCATGGTGGAGGGGTATCTCACGGAGGTAGAAAAGATGCACGCCGAAGTAATGGAATATCTCAGCCGCCATGCCAGTGAATCTGCGTCTGCCAAAGCTGCCTGACCGTAACAGTTCGTAACTCAGGTCAGTCGAATCTGGACGACGGTAGTTGAGCAAAAGAGGGGAACAAAGGCATGCGAGTCGGCTTTGATATCGGCGGAACGTTTACTGACGTGATCGTGCTGAGGGACGATGGAAAAATAGAGACGGCGAAGGTGCTGTCGCTGCTTGAGCGGGTAGGGGAGGATATCGTTGCGCGTATCCGCCAATCGGGCTCTGCCGAGCGGATTGATAATTTCGTGCATGGCACCACCATTGCTTCCAATGCGGTGATCGAAGGGACGATGGCTCCTGCCGGGTATATTACGACTCGCGGTTTCCGCGATGATCTAGAAATGCGCGGCGAGCGCAGACCTAATCTCCAAGATCCGTTGTGGAGCCGTACCCCGCCGCTCGTACCGCGCCGGCTGCGTCTGGAATTGAGTGAACGGATCCTTGGCGATGGGACAATTGAGAGACCGCTCGATGTCACGGAGGCGCGGCAAGTCATTCGTTCTCTGAGGGCGCAAAATGTCGAAGCGATTGCGGTGTGCCTGATTAACTCGTACCTGAATCCAGCCCATGAGCGCGCGGTGGCCGAGCTGATTCTTTCTGAGTTAGGGCCCGGGGCCGTTGTCTGCCTTTCGTCTGATATTTATCCGCAGATTCGCGAATACGAGCGAGAGAGCACGACGGTCA
>CAZUFQ010000593.1:0-4955 GCA_964618735.1 uncultured Enterobacteriaceae bacterium | reverse complement strand
CGTCTACAAGACTCGAACCGGCTCTATCGGTGCAGGGTTCTTCAAGCCATGTCTGAGTAGCTGCATCCATTATCGACGCGCGGCCGGCTACTTCTCCTCCAGCGCTCTAGTGACTTGGGCTGAGGCACTTCTCGAGAACGAGGGTACTGACATCACCATTGAACTGCTCATCTCACCTGAACTCTCAGAGGACGACCGGCAAGCATTAGAGCAATCGACGACACCTGACGCTAGAGAGCGAATTCTGATTAAGAGCTCAGACGCCCTGATGCTAGAGGTTTTGGCGGCACCGAACGAAAAGAGTCATCGGACCGATTTCCTAATCTGGCTGCTCGCCACGGAAAAACTCAAGATTCAGTTCGCGCTTCCCAACCACATCGCTGACCCGGGGATGTTTCATCAGAAGAGTGGCCTTTTCACATTCGGGGATGGCTCGAAGGTTGGCTTTGACGGGTCTGCAAATGAGACAGTCTCGGGGTATGAAAGAAACTATGAGACTGTTCACGTTTTCCGAAGTTGGCTGCCTGGTGATCAAGAACGTCTGGCGGCAGTAGAGGATGAACTCGAAGATCAATGGAATCGTAGGGACGAGTTTCTGGCGGTCGTACCCCTCTCTGCTAGCTCTCTCGATCTGATCAAGGCTCGTGCGCGGAATATCGACGATGACGCTTTCCGGCGGAAACCGCAGCAGGCCCAAGACGATCCGAAATGGCGCCATCAGTCTGAGGCGGCAGCGGCATTCATTGCTAAAAAGCATGGAATTCTTGAAATGGCCACAGGCGCTGGCAAGACCAAGACAGCACTTCGAGTTGCGAAAGAGTTGATTGCATCACGTCGCATCGATGCGATTGTCATCTCCACCGAAGGAAACGACCTGCTGCAGCAATGGTTCGAGGAGCTCTTGGATTGGCGCCTCGGGCTAGACGCCCCACCCACTTTGTATCGACACTTCGGGGACGAGCATCAAGGGATGGCCTTTACCATCTCGCCGGCCGGAGCGGCATTAGTCGTATCGCGAGGACAACTGGGAAAGTTTCTGCCTTTGATCTCCAATGACCAAGCGCAGCGCTGCCTAGTGATTCATGACGAAGTGCATGGTCTTGGCTCACCTAACAATCGAATCACTCTGGATGGGAAACACGGTCGATTCGGCTACGTCCTCGGGCTTTCTGCAACTCCGGAACGTGAGTACGACCAAGAGGGCTCTCAGTTCATTGAGCGCGAAGTAGGGCCGACAGTATTCGCGTTCAGCCTGGAAGATGCCATTTCACGTGGCATCCTCGTCGAATTCGACTACGTCCCACTGCCATACGAGCTGACCCAACAGGATCGTGCACGCCTCAAGGCTGTGTACAGCAAGCAAGCCGCCAGGGCACAGGCCGGCCAGCCCATGACCAAAGAGGAAGTTTGGACGGAGCTAGCGAAGGTGTACAAGACCGCTGAACTGAAGCCGGGGATATTCGCTGAATATCTCGCGCGGAATCCCTTGATATTGAAGGGGTGCATCATCTTTGTGGAAGAGAGGGAGTACGGCGAGCGAATACTTCCGCTTCTGCATCGAGCCGGGGTCCGATACAGGACTTACTACGCTGATGACGACCGAGAGAATCTGGTGCTTTTCGGACGTGGCGAGATAGACTGCGTCATCACTTGCCACAAGATATCCCAAGGTATCGACATCAGAAGTCTACGTGGGGTAGTACTGTTTGCTTCCGCGCGAGCGCGGCTTGAGACCATTCAGAGAGTTGGTCGATGTCTTCGCAGCGATCCCGAGCATCCTGACAAGCGCGCCACTGTGGTTGACTTTGTTTTGGAAGCCGACGAGGGGGCAACTGAGCCTTCATCAGATCAGTTGAGATGCGAGTGGCTCACCGGATTGTCAGAAGTAAGGAGGAACAACAATGCCAATTGACGTAGAACTCAAAGATGCTGTTCATCAATCCATCGTCAAACATCAACAACAGCTGGCCGTTGAGAACCAGCTGCTATCGCTTCTCACTGAGTTGAGCGAGGAGGATGTGAGTCCTGACAGACGGATGCAGCGCATCAACCTGCTTCAGACAGAACTTGATATTGGTGGGCTGCAGGGCGAGCGCCATGGAAATTAAACTGGTCCGCTGGTCATGCGAGGGCTTTCGGTGCCCCGACATGGACATTGATTTGTCTTCAAACGGTCAAATCCCACGTGTCTCTCTGGTGCAAATGCCCAACGGGACAGGTAAGACGACAACGTTGTCCTTACTGAAAGCGACCCTTACAGGAGACGCGCGGTACTGGACTGCTCAACAGATTAGCGAGCTGCGGCACCCAGTAGATCGGCGTGACAACGGCAGATTCACAGTTGAGCTTCAAATCGATGAGAAACCACTTAAACTTGAATTGCTTTGTGATTTTGACGCAGGAACCGCAAGCTTCAACACCACCTCTCCTGAAATGGGTGGATTTAACAAGGACTGGGCTCCTCCGCCTGGAGTGAAGCGGTTTCTAACGAGGAGGTTCGTAGATCTATTCGTATTCGATGGCGAACTGGCGAACTCGCTGCTCGACTCTTCAAAAACGAAAGCAGAAGACGCCATCGAGACGCTGTGCCAGCTTAACTTGCTCGACTCGATTGCAGCGGACTGCGAATCGTTCTGGGAAAGGAACACTGCCAAAGCGGGTGCGAGAAACGAGAAGGGCCTCGCCCGCTACAAGTCCATTGCGTCGAAGCTAACAGAGCAGCTTGCATTGCTCAAGCGAAAAGTCCAGCAGAAAGACGTCCGCCTACAGACTGTACGCGCAGAAATCGCCAGCCTGAACGCCGAAATTCAGCGTCTCGTTGAAGAAAACGGCAAGAGCCGCGAGTTGTGGCACAGCAAGCGCAATGACAAGGTAGAGAAGGAACAAGCACTGTCTGGTGCGCTACGGGAGATGATGGAGAAGATGCGTAGGCCGGAAGCTTTGGCTCCTGGATTTGGCACGGTACTGCAGTCGGTCAAAGCAAACCTAGACTTAACAAAGCTGCCTGATAGCACGTCCCGCCAATTCTTCCTCGAACTAGCAGAGGAGCCAGAGTGCATCTGCGGGCGCCCCATCGGAGATGATCAGCGGCACACCATCCTGACTCGCGCCGATCATTTCCTTGGAGAGGATCTGGCCGGTGTTCTCAACGCGCTGAAGCAAGAAGTCGACCTTCTGGACCCTTTTGAGCGCAAGAAAACGTTGGACGACAAGACCGCCCTTATCCAGTCCATACGAGCAGAGATCGCCAACATAGACGCTGATATGGCCTTGATCGAAAAGTCTAGCGTCAGCGCTGCTGGACAGAACCCCGAAGAATTCCGACGCAAGCTAGGCCCCCTGGAACTTGAAGCTCAAACACTCTCCGGCGAGATCGACATCTTCCGCGGCCCGGCGAGCTCCGGTGATTCCGAGTTGATTACATCGGCAGCCGAGGCATCCAACATAGTCGTTATTGCTTCGGTAGAAAAACAGCTCAAGCTCGCAAACGACGAGATCAATCGCATAAATGGCACGTTAGAGTTAAGGCTCCGACTTGATCTATTGAAGAAGATCTGTACGGATGCGCGGGAATTGGCGAAGGAGAAGATCAAGCAAGTCGTCTTGGACCGATGCAATGAACGCCTCCGTTCAGTCTTAAAGGGTGACCCGCTTCAGATCACGCGCATTGATAAGTCACTCGTGTTGCAGGGGCGTGACTCAGGAAGTACCGGTCAGAATTTGGCCGTCGGCTATACGTTCCTGGCACAGGCGCTGAACAAGGGTGCTCACGACTTTCCGCTGGTCGTAGATAGCCCGGCAGGTCCGCTAGACCATACGGTGCGTCGTGAGATAGCCGCCATGGTGCCAGGCCTCTGCAAGCAGTTTGTTGCCTTCACAATCTCGACCGAACGCGAGGCTTTTTTGGAGCCTCTCGAGCAAAGTGCTGGAGGCGACGTCAAGTACATAACTGTCTTTCGCAAATCGCCTGGAAACGACGACCTGATGCGTGATTTGCCGAGTCATCACGTGGACAATGGAAGTTCCGTGACGGTAACCGGGCGAGATTACTTTGAACGATTCGCTCTGGTCGACGAGCGTGAGGAGGGTTAATTCATGGCTTTCAAGTTGCGATCAGAGGTTGACGATTGGTTCTCGAAGATTTTCAACGCCAAAGATAGTCCTCTCACGACTAAGTTCGACTACTACTACCTGTGCCTAATGATGGGACTTGCGAAGAGGAAGGCCGCCACTTTGTCAGGTGGTACCGAGCTGGTGCGTTCCTTCATAAATGACTACCGGCCCGTTCAGAATCTGATCATCGGCTTACTTATCGCGGCTGAAGCGCAACTTCAGGGAGTTGACCTGACAAACCGCGCGGCGATCAAGAAGCTTCTCGCCTTGTACGTCAGTCCTGAAGCGTCGGTGGGACTCACTGCTGATGGATTCCAGAGGGTCAACGACTACGCAAACGGCGGCTTCAATGCCATCGTGTCCGTGTATCCGGAAGCACCCTGGGTACCCGCTGACTTCCTGGTGTGGTATCAGCGTGAGATTCAGCAAACCGGATAACCTGATTCGCTGCCGTCATCCGGGCTACAAAAACGTTCGGTCTTAGTCACCAGGCACCAACAGGAGGAGATCAATATGTCCATTCAGCCGTATTTGGAGAGCGTAGGGCAGTTGTTCGGCAAGAACAACATCTTCCGAGTCCCAAGGTATCAGCGGTACTACGCCTGGGATGCCGAGCAGATTTCCGATTTCTTAGGCGATCTCGACCTTTGCGTTAAGAGTCGCATGACCGGCCAAGGTCGGCGCGAGCACTTTTTCGGCGGCCTGGTCACTGTGCGCGTTAGTGTCCCAGGAACATCGAGACAAAACATGGAGGTTATAGACGGGCAGCAGCGGCTCGCCTCGTTTTCGATGCTTGTTGCTCAACTCAAGAACGTCGCGGTCCAGCTGGCCAGCCAGATCGA
>CAZUFQ010000592.1:0-4956 GCA_964618735.1 uncultured Enterobacteriaceae bacterium | reverse complement strand
TTCTCGGCCGTCTCGATCACCACCTTTGGACTGTCGACGTGGCAGGCGATCACGTCGTTGCCGGCATCGACGAGGGCATTGGCGGCCTCGGCCTCGCGGACGGGGAGAGACCACTCGCCGGTGATGACAAGCTGGACGGTCGCATTCGGATTCACCTTCTTCACGCCCGTGGTGAAGGAATTGACGTTGCGCAGGACGAGCGGGACCGGTCTGGCGGCAAGGAAAACCATTCTGTTTGGCCTGGTCGGGGGTGGGTTTGGGTTTGGCCGGATCAAGCTATTTCACTCGTACGTTCGGCGGTGAGCGGAAAGAGCGAACCTCCTTACGGTCCGCTGTCGCTGCCTATCTCAATATGGACATGATCGGACGGCTCGATAAGAACCTGATCGTGCAAGGGGTGGGATCGAGTTCAGTGTGGCTCAATATGCTTGACCGCTGTAATGCGTCAATTGGCTTATCGATAACGACTCAGAATGAGAGTTATCTTCCGACCGACGCGACGTCGTTTTACCTCAAGGAAGCGCCAATTCTTAATGCGTTCACCGGCGCTCATGCTGATTACCACACTCCCCGTGATACGGCGGATAAGCTTAACTACGATGGGGCGGAAAAAATTACTCGGTTGTTTGCCGCTATTGCTACCACGCTAGCGACCCAGGCTGACACGCCGGACTACCATCGGATGGAAAAGCCAGCCTCCGCCATTGGTCAAGTCGGGATTCGCGCCTACCTGGGCACTATTCCTGATTACTCGCAGAGCGAGGTTGCAGGTGTGAAACTCTCCGGCGTAGCCAAAAATGGACCTGCTGAGAAAGCTGGCGTGCGCGGCGGTGATGTCGTCGTCGAAGTGGCAGGGAGGAAGATTGAGAACATTTACGACTACACGTATGCTTTGGATGGGTTAAAGATTGGCGCTCCGGTGGAGATGGTCGTGCAGCGAGAAGGGTGGCGCGTGACACTGACTGTGATTCCGGGGACGAGAGAGTAGGTTGCAAAAAATCCCAAGAGATAAAAAGAAGGAGGAAGACCTATGCGTTACGGAGTGCACCTTGGCGGCGCCGCCGCCTTGCGTACAGTTGATGGGGTAAAGCAGATTGGCGAACTGGCTGAAGAGCTAGGCTACGATGGGATCATCACCGGTGATCACATCACTATTCCGAAACAAATCAGCTCGACATACCCCTACACAAAATTTTCCCAGAAGTTGGGGGCTGATCCTTACGCTGTGTTTACCACCATTGATTGGCTTGACGGCTTTACGGTGCTGGCGCTGCTGATTCCGGTGACGAAGAAAATCCGTTTGGGCACGAGCGTAACGATTGTCCCTTATCGCCATCCGCTGGAAATGGCGCGGGTGGTGGCCACCTTGGACGTTGTGTCTGGCGGGCGTGTGCTCTTTGGCGCCGGCGTGGGTTGGATGGAAGAAGAATTTCGTTTGCTTGGCGTGCCGTTTAAAGAACGGGCCGCACGCACGCGCGAGTACATTGCGGTGATGAAAGAAGTGTGGACCAAAGAGTCGCCGCGCTTCAACGGCAAATTTGTCCAGATTGACAAAGACCTTCACTTCGCGCCGCGACCAGTGCAGAAGCCGCATCCGCCGATTTGGGTTGGCGGTGAATCCACGCCGGCGCTCAAGCGTGTCGCGGAGTTTGGCGATGGTTGGCATATCGGTCCCGTGGCGTTGGAAGAAGTCAAGCCGCGCTTTGCTGAACTGCAGACGTTGATGGAAAAAGCGGGGCGCGATTTCTCAAAACTTGAGATTACCGCGATGGTTGATAGTCGTTTACTATCAGCGGCAGATATTAAAGCCTATCGTGATTTGGGCGTCGCCGGACTTTATGTTGTTGCGCCCGGGCCTGAAGCGTCGAGCGTGCTCAAAGTGCTGCGTGATTTTCCCAAGAAGGTGCAGGATGCCGTAGGGTAAAAAAGTAGGATACAGGCTGAAGGCGGAAGGGAAGAGAGTTGTGAACCATAGACCACAACTGAAGGAGCCTATAGCCGATTTGATATGGACACGCCTTGCTTTCGTAGGGGTGCGGCGGAGCCGTGCCCCCTGCAGCTCTTTAAATCAAGCTCCCGCCGCTCATATTGAGAATCTGCCCCGTGGTGTAGGCTGCTTGCTCGGAAGCGAAATAGACGCACGCCTCCGCGATCTCTTCCGGTTTCCCGATCCGTCCGACAGGAATTGACTTTGTATACTGGGCAATTTCGGCTTCGGTCATGTTGACTAGAATTGGAGTATCAACGAGGCCCGGAGCAATGACGTTGACGGTGACGCCTGATGAAGCGACTTCTTGAGCGAGCGCTTTGGCGAACCCATGCGCGCCGGTTTTGGCGGCGGCAATATGCGTCATATTTGGATAGCCAGTGAGTCCTGAGATGGCCGTGATGCAGATAATACGCCCCCATTTTCGCGCCAGCATTGGCCCGATAGCCGCACGGCAACAGTTGAATGCGCCTTTGAGGTCGATCGTGAGCACTTCATCCCATTCTTCTTCCGTCATCTTGAGAAACGATTCATGGTGAAATACTCCAGCGTTGCTGACGAGAATATCGAGATGACCCAATTCTGTAATTGCCGTTTCGACCATCGTGTTGACTTCGGCAAAACTGCCGACATTAGCACGAATCCCTAAGGCGCGAGGTCCAAGCGCTTCGACCTCTTTGACCACGCGAACGATTTTCTTTTCATCTCGTCCATTGATGACGACGTTGGCTCCTTCCCGAGCGAGCGCCAACGCTATGGCGCGACCGATGCCTGAACTTGATCCAGTAATTAACGCGGTTCTTCCCGTAAGTCGCATGGACGTTCTCCTTTACTGAGCTGGCGCAAGCATAACCGAGACCATAAAGAAACTGAAGAGCAAGGCGGTGAAGGCAAGGGGGGAGAGATTCGTCGGAATGTAGTAGAGCTAGAATTAGGAGAAACCCGCCTGATGCTGCACATCCGATAGCCGAGCCAAGCGATCAAGTCAAAATCCGCGCGTTGACGTAATGAGTTCCCTCCCTCGTCTATGAACGAGGGAGAGGTGAGGACCCATCTTCACAGAGTTTATCCAAGCCTTAAGGTATCGAGCGCCGGAAAAAACGTTGCGTGGCAAAGTGCGCGACCTGCTTGCCGATCGTGACGCCATCTTCGGTTGAGAAGCGATAGTGCATCCCTCCATAGATGCGCGCCTCGGCGATCTCGTCAATCGCTTGAGAAAATCGACTGTAGGATCGCACCGGCTGCAGCAGACTCGGGATGGTGCTATCGATCGTAAAGTCGAAGTTGTCGGTCTTGAAGAAGGCCTGCAAGGTGGAGGTGATCGCGCTGCTGGCGCACGTGTGGGACGAAGGGTACTCAGGATGATTGGGCGTCACGGCCAAGGGCAGCCAGGCGGAGTCAGGGGCGGTTGTGGGATTGCCGTCAGTATCACCAGCCGGAATTGCCGTGACGGGACGCCAGAAGGTATAGTGATATTTGGAATCCAAGCCGGCGATCGCCGCACTGGTACCTCCGGTTTTGGGCAACGCAAAGGGCCGGGCATTCTCTTCCAGCGAGAGCCCGGCGGAAGTGGAGATTCCACGCCAGGCGCGGCTCCATTGGGCCAGGGCATGATCAGTCCAGAAGAGACCGATGTCCGTTTGCTGGGGAGTGCGAGTGCTGCCGGTGGCCCGACCCAATGTTTTGACCTCGTTATACGCACGCGCCCAGCGTTGGCTGGTGAGAGACGGTGGCCCGGGAGCGCGGAACTGCGCCGGGTGCTTCAAGGTCCAGGGGACGATGATGGCGAACTGGGGGGCTGCCGCGGGTAGGAAGCCCGGAGGGGTGGGAATCCAGACGCCGGGACCACTGCCCGGTGTGTATGGCACGGTAGCAGTGCGGCGGTCATTGACGCGGAGGGCGAGAATGCCGGCCGCAGACTGTTGGCCAACAGCAATGCCATTGGTTTTCTCCGGCCCGTCCGGGAGCAGGGCCAGCGAGGCGGCGTATTTGGCATCGAGGTCGGCCTGCTGCGGAGGGAACAACGCCACCAAGATGTCGTGGGCAGCCGTAGCCGCCGCTGCTTCAGGCGAGGCGGGTGTAGTTACGTCCGGCGTGACGCCATAGGGCTCGAAAGGATACCCAGCGATGGCATTGACCGCTTCATAGATGGCGGTATGGACCAGGGCAAAATCAATCGTCGAGGGGGTAGGGCTGATCTTGGCGACGCCGACGATGGCGTCGACCGCATGGGCATTCCAATCTAAGACGACGTCGGCGCAGGTAAGCTGTGTCCAGCTCAGGCATCCCAAGATGACCAGCCCGATAATGCTGTGAAGTATTGTCTTTGGCATTGTTTGCTCCTCATTTTTCGTGTTGGTTGTGTGGTTGAGTGCTGTCGTCATTCCAGAGAATATCGCGAGTTTGGATAAACAAGGTGACGAAGATGAAAAAGGAACTTACAGCTGCCGAGTAGAGATACTCAGGGGCACGGGACATTGTTGACCGGTGTAACCGTAGCGGTGTTCCCTAGCGTACCATCCGCTACAGTCACTGTCGTGGCCGTGTGTTTTCGGCTGCGTAAGAAAAAACTCCTAGCGTTGTGCGACGGTCGCCCGCGCCCCAGCTGCTTCAATCTGTTCAAGACGGGCCGCTAGGGCTGCGTACTGCTCCCGCTGTTCCTCATCCTGTTGCGCCAACGCGGTCTGTAAGCGTTCATTCTGCGTGCGCAGTGCCGTCAACTCCTGCTGTTGTGTAGTCAGCGTGTGGGCTTGAATGTCGAGTTTGTGATGCTGCTGTTGTAGCTCATTGAGTAATAACGGGGCCAATTCGTCATACCGCACTCCCTCGATCTCTCCCTTGGCGTTCTGTGTTACTAACTCCGGATACACTTTGGCGACTTCCTCCGCGATCAGTCCGTACTGCACCGGCCCGTGCGGCAACTGCTTGTAGTGAAACCGCACTGGGCGGAGTTGGTGCAGCTTCTGACT
>CAZUFQ010000591.1:1571-4960 GCA_964618735.1 uncultured Enterobacteriaceae bacterium | reverse complement strand
GGGGGAGGTGGAGGCGCTGGAGGTGGAGCCCTCCTGCTTGCAAGTTCCGTGTCCCTTGCGGTGAATGGATCAATAACAGCCAACGGGGGCGTAGGGGGCCAAAACACCAATGGGAGCAGCACTGGTGGCAGCGGAAGTGGCGGCGGCATTCGACTTGTTGCACCAATTATCAGTGGGGGAGGACGAATAATAGCTGCGGGTGGAAAGGGAAGAGAGTGGGCGGGCACGGACGGTTTTATCCGTCTGGAAGCCTTTCAAAATAAATTTACAGGCCCAACCACCCCTGCGTATGTTGTCGCGTCACCATTTGGTCTGTATTTACCTCCTACGGCTGTTGCGACGCCGTCGTCTATACGTGTAAAAACGGTGGACGGTGTTCCCGTCTCTTCCAATGCAACTGGAAGTTTTGAGGTGCCAGATGTCACGATAAATCAAGCTTCAGCCATGACCATTGGCGTCGAAGCGCATAACATTCCTCCAGGAACAAAAGCACAGCTTTATATCTTTTCTGAAAATGGACCACAACAAGTACTTGACTCAACCCCATTGGCCGGATCGATTGCGACCTCAACAGCCACAGCCTCGGTCACACTGCCACCGGGCTTCTCACGCGGTTACGTACGGGCGACGTGGACAAACCAATAGGACAAAGCAAATCAGCCAGCGTAGCGTGCGCTGTGCGCACGAAGAGGAAAATGAACAAATTGGTTGGTGCGCGTGGCGCACCCTACGAACATAGCGTGAGATGGAGCGCAGTATGTCAAGGAAACTAAACCGTCGAGCTTTTATCGGACAGCTGGGCGCAGCCACTGCCGCTACGCTGGCCGCTGGCGTCGTTGGGGTTCCATCTCTCACGGGGACAGACGGCGCGACGGCTGAAGCTGCAGAAATGGGCTCGTTGCCGATGCAACGCCGCCAGGAGGCGTATCAAATTCGTCAACAAGCTGCGTTGTATCAACGGACATTGCCGCTGCTGGAACATCGCTCCAACGGTGATGATGATCGCTATGCCACTAAGATCGCTAGCTACACCAAGGGACTTCCCCATAATGATTTGGGCGAAGTGGACTTGGATGTCTATCGGTCGTTGTCCAATGCCCTGGCGAGCGGCCAGTCGGCTGCGTTTGAGGCGCTCCGACTGGGCAATCAAATGAAATTGTCCAACCCCCTTGCCGCCTACGCGTTTGAATTGGAAGGCGCGGACCCCCATGAAATCGAATGCCGCATGCCCCCAGCCTTCGGTAGCGCTGAAACGGCAGGTGAGATGATCGAACTCTACTGGCAAGCGTTGACTCGCGATGTCCAATTCTCCGCTTATGATACCCATCCGCTCACCAATGCCGCAGTCACCGAACTGTCTCACCTTGCAGATTTTCACGGTCCTAAAGCTAACGGAGCCGTCACTCCAGCTACCCTGTTCCGGGGCGTGACCCCAAGTGATCTAGTGGGTCCTTATCTGTCGCAGTTCTTATGGCTGGACATCCCCGTCGGCACGCTCACCACCGTGCAACGCAATCGTGTGACCGTGTCCGGTGATGATTACGTGACCACATATCCCGAGTGGCTCGCTATCCAGCGCGGTGTTCCCCCGACGCGTGTGAACGCCTTTGATCCTACCCCACGCTATTTGCACAATGGACGCGGGCTAGCAGAATACGTGCATCGCGACTTCACGTATCAAGCCTATCTGCATGCCTGTCTGATTTTATTGGCAATGCACGCACCGTTCAAAACCGATCATCCCTATACGCATTCGTTGACGCAGGACAGCTTTGTCACCTTCGGTGCCCCGCATCTGCTCGATCTGGTCGCGCGCGTGGCGAACGCGTCGCTGAAAGCCGCCTGGTGTCACAAATGGTTAGTCCACCGCCGTCTGCGACCCGAGGAATTTGCCGGGCGAGTTCACAACCATCTCACTAAGCAAGCGCAGTATCCGCTGCACGAGGAAGTGCTTAACGCCAACGCCCTCAGCACGGTCTTTCGCACGTATGGGTCGTATCTATTGCCCATGGCGTATCCAGAAGGCTGCCCGACCCATCCAGCCTACCCGGCAGGACATGCGGCGATTGCCGGCGCGTGCACCACAGTCTTGAAAGCATTCTTCAACGAATCGTTTGTCATCCCCAATCCCATGGTGGCGATTCCCGACGGTCTGGCGCTCGTGCCCTACAAAGGCGCCGATCTCACCGTGGGCGGTGAACTCAACAAATTAGCGTCCAATATCGCCTTGGCGCGCAACACTGCTGGAGTCCACTGGCGCTCCGACGGCATCGAGGGGATCAAGTTAGGAGAAGCCGTGGCCATCGGCATTTTCACCGATTTGAAGGCCACGTGCACAGAACCTTTTGACGGCTTCTCCTTCACGAAGTTCGATGGAACAATGGTGAGGATTTAACGCAACGCCACCGTTGGATCGCTCTGGCGCGGCAAGTTAAACCACACTTCATTGCAAGCTTTCATTTCTTCTTCATCAAGCTGAAGATCTACAGCCGGCAACGATTGTTTCAGTTGGTCGGGTGAAGTCGCTCCCACAATAGGAGAGGTAATGGCTGGTTGCGCCAATACCCAGGTGATCGCTACTTGGGTCAAAGACTTCCCCCGAGCGGCGAAGAAATCTTGCAAGTGTTTTACTGCTCCGAACTGTTCTTCTTGCCAGTAACGCTGGCGATAGATATGGCCAGCTCGTCCAGCTAGCCCGAAGCGTAGATTATCGGCTGGCTCGGCGTTCATGGTATACTTCCCCGTGAGAAAACCGCCGGCCAGCGGATTGTATGGAATCACTCCGACTCCGTAGTGGCGGCACAGCGGCAGCAGTTCATTTTCTATTTCCCGAAACAACAAGTTATAGCGCGGTTGCACGCAGTCGAACCGCGCTAAACTCAGCTTGTCGCTGGTCCACAACGCGGACGCGAGCGCCCAGGCTTGGAAATTGGAGCAGCCGATGTACCGCACTTTGCCTTGTCGCACGAGGTCATCAAGCGCATGCAGGGTCTCATCCAGCGGGGTCTCGGGATCTGGCGCATGCACCTGGTACAAGTCGATATAGTCCGTCTGCAGACGACGGAGACTTTCTTCAACCGCCGTAAAGATATGTTTGCGCGACAATCCTTTCTCATTCGGTCTGCGGCCCATCGCGCCCCAGCATTTGGTGGCCAGCACGATCTGCTCACGGCGGCTCTTGAGCCACTTGCCGACGATCTCTTCTGTGCGCCCCGCGGTATCAAGGCCGCCGCCAACCGGATACACATCCGCAGTATCAAAAAAATCAACGCCTGCTTCGACCGCGGCATCCATGACGGCAAAGCTCACGGCTTCGTCACACTGCCGACCGAACGTCATGGTTCCCAAACAAATCTCCGACACCTTGAGTCCTGTCCGACCCATACGTT
>CAZUFQ010000591.1:0-1471 GCA_964618735.1 uncultured Enterobacteriaceae bacterium | reverse complement strand
GTCATGGTTCCCAAACAAATCTCCGACACCTTGAGTCCTGTCCGACCCATACGTTTTGTTTTCATTCTTCGCCTCCTTCTTCTATCCAGTCAGAGATGTATGTCGGACGCAACGGGAAAACAAGCGGAGAAAATCCTGAGCGCTGGGCTTTGGGATTTTTCTCATATATGATCGCTAGCAACACGCCAGGTAAGCGAAATCACGACTGCAGAGGGAGAGAAGCATATGCAAAAGAAAGCACACACCTCAACGAAAGTGGTGCCGCTGCGGCCACGCGATAAAGCCGCCAGCGCGCCAATGGACGCGCGCAAAGCGAAAGCGCTGCACCAACAGGATCGCGACCACCTTTATCATGGCTTTGTTCCTCTCAGTCTACATCAGCAAAAAGGCATGCCCATCTTCGTGAAGGGTCAAGGCGTGTACCTGTGGGATACTGCCGGGAAACGCTACATCGACGGTCTCGCTTCGCTCTGGAACGTGCATGTTGGGCATGGCCGCAAAGAGATCAACCGCGCAGTGGCGGCGCAAATGGACAAGTTAGCTTTTACGCCAACTCTCATAGGTCCAACCTCTGTTCCCACCGTTGAACTCGCGGCGAAGCTCGTGAAGATTGCACCCAAAGGGTTGACTCGGGTGATCTTCACCTCAGGTGGTTCAGAAGGCAATGAAACCATGATCCGTCTGACCCGCGCTTACTGGAAGGCCAAAGGAAAGCCGGGCAAAACGAAGTTCATCAGCTTAAACCAAGCCTACCATGGCTCTTCCAGCGGCGCCGCTTCACTCGGCGGCATTCCAGTATTTAACAACCAGATGGACCCGGGTCTGCCGGGCATGATCCACATGGCTCGTCCCTATTGTTATCGCTGCGAATTGGGTAAGACCTACCCTGCGTGTCAGATCGACTGCGCGACAGAACTCGAACGCATCATTCAGCGTGAAGGCGCGGACACGATTGGCGCGTTTATTACCGAACCGATTCAAGGCGTAGGCGGCGTTATTATCCCGCCGAAAGAATGGCTGCCAAAGATTCGCGAGATTTGCACGAAGCATGACATCCTGATGGCGTGCGATGAAGTCATTACCGGTTTTGGTCGTACCGGCTCAATGTTCGCCTCCGCGGGTTTTGGCCTGACGCCTGATATTCCTGTCTCCGCCAAAGGTCTTCCAAGCGGTTATCTCCCAATTCGCGTCGTTCCCTTCGACGAAAAACATTTCAAAGTATTCTCCGGCTGTTCGCAACAACGGCGGTGGTCATCACAACCACTCGCTCTTCTGGACGATCATGGGCCCGGGCGGCGGGGGCGCTCCGGGGGGCGCGCTCGGCTCTGCCATCGAGAGCGCCTTCGGCGGCGTCGATGCTCTGAAGGAGAAGGTGAACGACGCCGGCACGAAGCGGTTCGGCTCCGGCTGGGCGTGGCTGGTGGTGAGCGGCGGCAAGCTCGAGGTCACCTCGAGCGCCAACCAGGACAGC
>CAZUFQ010000590.1:0-4968 GCA_964618735.1 uncultured Enterobacteriaceae bacterium | reverse complement strand
GTGGCGACTCGGTCGGCGAGATCATAGAGAATCTCGGTGGTGCTCATAGACGACTCCTTTTGCTTGCAGAAATTATCGCGCAGGGGAATGTCGCGCCAGTGCTCGTTCGATGCCGTGCAGCGCCGCAGGTTGCGCCCTTACATATGCCTTCGAGATGCGAGATTATAAACCTAGCCTTAAGGAGGAGAATCGTCCATGCTTACCGGCGTAGCGTTTATTGAAGGACGATATGTTTCTGCTGACGAAGCCAAAATCTCCGTCTTCGATCTCGGCTTTAGTCATAGCGATGCAGTGTATGATGTTGTGTCCACTTGGAAAGGGTTGTTCTTCCGGCTTGATGATCACATCGAGCGCTTTCTCCGTTCGTGTGTGGGAGTACGGATCACCTGTCCCTATAACAAAGAAGAAATCAAACGGATTCTGGCGGAATGTGTCTCTCGTGCAGAGCTGCAAGACGCCTATGTCGAAGTTGCAACCTCACGGGGACGGTTTACCATTCCTGGCAGCCGCGATCTGCGTCAGACCAAGCCGACTTTCCTTGCGTACGCGATTCCTTACGTGTGGATTGCTACGCCGGAGCAACAAAAAAAGGGATTGCACGTTTATATTTCGAAGACACGGCGGATTGCTGATGACGCTGTCGCAGCGCGCTTCAAGAACTTCCACTGGGGGGATCTGACTCGGGGTCAGCTCGAAGCGCTTGACGCCGGCGCTGACGTCGCTGTGTTATGCGGGGCCACTGGACATTTGGCGGAAGGACCAGGTTTCAATGTTTTCTTTGTCAAAAATGGAAAAATTTTTACTCCTCAGACGAACGTTTTAGAAGGAATTACGCGGATGACGGTGATGGCTCTTGCCGAGGAGATCAGTGTTGCCTTTGAGGCTGGCGATTATCCGCCTGAGGTGCTGCGCAATGCAGACGAAGCATTCATCAGCTCCACCGCCGGCGGTGTGATGCCTGTGACGAAAGTTGACGGACAAGCGCTTGGGAATGGCCGCCCTGGTCCGATCAGTTGGCGATTGCATGAACTCTATTGGACGAAGCGTGAAGCCGGATGGTTAGGAGCGCGAGTCTCGGATCTCTTGGTAAGCTGAAGCTACAGAAGAGACTTTCTTATGAAGAAAACGTATTGATATTGTAGTTGACCGTACGTAATGTCTGAACAGCGCCAGATATGAAGAAACCTGGAGGATCTATGGCATTGTATTCTTTACAAGGTAAGAAACTCCTTATGGCTGGGTTGCTTGCGGGAATTGTGCTGAGTGCTGGGTGCAGTAGTAAGGACGAGCCTCAACCTTCATCAAGCAAGTCAGAGGAGAAAACATCCACTACCGAAACCGCAACAACACCAAGCGCCACAACACCCGCGGCCGTAGATGCGACGCGACCGGTTGCCGGAACGTCCGCTGTCCCCGCCATGCAAGGAGTAGTGGTGGCCAATAGAGAACTAGGGATGTCAGTCACTGGCCCAGGAGCAGGGACTCCTGGGCGGTCTTTGGATGTCCTCGAAAGACAAGTCGAGACCTTCTTGCCAGAGGTGCGTGACACCTACGAACACATGCGCACCCAGGACTCAACGTTGCTGGGGAGCTTAGACGTCGCTATGACCATTGAGCCAAATGGGGAGATCTCAGACTTGCGTTTCCCGGTCAAGCGCGTTTCGAATGAACGGTTGACCTCCGCTGTCTTCGATCAGATGCGCGGTTGGATATTCCCGCAGCAAGCCGAGCTGCCTGCCCAGTTGCGCTTCACCCTGTTGTTCGTTCCGCCCGGCATGGATGAAGCGTCGATTTTATTATGGGAGAAACGCTTGGGCAGCCGTCCGGTAATTGAAAAGGTTGGCGAATCTCCTGCGCCGGTCGTTGCGGCGGCGCAGCAGGCGCCGGAGAAAGGAGTGTCGGAAGAGAGTATGCAGAAACGGCGTGAAAAGCCCCTTGCTTCAGCTTCTGCAAAGACGCTCGGTTCTGCAGCGGTGTCTCGACCCAACAACGGCGGAACGCAGTCGGAGGACATTATCGGGTGGTATCGGGTATTGTATCCAGCCACACTGCGCGCCGAGCCGCAAGAGTCCGCCGCTGTCGTGACACATTTGCGTAAAGACGCTCGCGTGCGGGTGGTGCGTGTCGTCAAAGGTCAGTGGTTGGAAGTGCGGTCCGTTTCCGATCGTCCTCCCGGTTTTTTGTGGTGGGAAGACGCTATTGCTGAGCGTGAAAATCGAGCAGACCGGAGATAATAATTTCGTCTGCTGTCTGTTGAGTCTCTCCGAGACGTGATATCAAAGTCCTAGTTTCCGCAGTAAGGAAAACCTCATGAAATTCATTGCTCGCCTCAAAGCAGCGAAGTGGAGAATCCTTGTCGGTGTGCTGGTCTTGGTCCTCGTAGGCTATGTCAGTGTACAGTATTGGGCGCCGGTCGACGTGTCGCCCTCGCCGCAGCCTTTGCCGCTAGCTTCTCTTGACTCTTCAGACAACAATAGCAAAAACGAGAGCCCAAAGGAGACTCCCAGCGCCCCATCTGCGAGTCCTGGCATGAAAGTATACGTCGACCCCAAAACCGGCCAGTTTCGCAAACCTCCGGTTGGTAAGATTCTTGAAGGAGCGCAGATGTCTAAGCCTCTTCGCGGCGACGAGACGGAAGGCCAAACGTCTAGAAAGGAGCTAGAAGAAAAGGTGAGTCCAGTTATTGGCGGCGGCATTGTGACGGACGTACGCCTGCGGTTTCGTCGGCCGCTGGTGGCGTCGCGAGACGCCGATGGCAACTTGACCATCCAACATGTGCCCCAAGAAGAAGATCTCAAGGACGGGCAATGATCTCATCAGGAAAGGCAACGCTGAGGAACTGTATGCGCCGTCGGATGATTGCTTGCGTGCGTCGCGCTGTCGTTATTCTGTGTTTGATGATGTGTACTTCACCATTGGCGGGGCAGGCTGCGACTGTCACAGTCGTCAACCTCGATGGACCGAACGTCGGATTGAACGATCCTACTCCATCAACGCCAGTAGGAGGGAACACGGGAACAACGCTCGGCGCTCAGCGAAGAAAAGCCTTACAATTCGCCGCCGATATTTGGGGGGCGAGACTCGATAGTGCGGTGGAGATTCGTGTTGGAGCCGAGTTCCATCCTCTCCCTTGTGACGCCGTCTCCGCAGTCCTGGGTTCCGCAGGACCCAACTCTGTTATTCGCGATTTTGCCCATGCGCCTGTCGCAGGCGTCTGGTTCGTACAAGCGTTAGCTAACAGTTTGTTTGGAGCGGATACTGATCCGGACGAAGACGATATCGGCGCGGACTTTAACAGTGATATCGGTGTGGCCGAGTGTTTGCCAGGGATACAGTGGTATCTGGGCTTAGACGGCAAGCCCCCGCGCGGGCAGATTGACTTTGTCACCATTGTGCTCCATGAACTCGGGCATGGGCTGGGCTTTCTTGAATTGGTAAATCTCAAGACTGGAGCAAAGCTCTTAGGGTTGGATGATGCGTTTAGTCGATTTCTCGAAAATCAACAGACGGGGAAATTGTATCCTGAGATGACTGACGCCGAGCGCGCCGCCGCAAATGTGGCGACCAATAGTTTGGTGTGGACAGGAGAACAGACGACTTCCGCGGCGGCAGATGAGCTGCTGCGCGGCAAAGATGGCAAGACTGGTCAAGTCCAACTCTATGCGCCGGAATTGGCGGAGCCGGGCTCCTCCGTGGCCCACTTTAGCGATGAGCTGTCGCCGTCCGAATTAATGACGCCATTCTACCTGGGACCAAACCATAATGTCGATCTGGCTGCCGCTCTATTTGCCGATATTGGCTGGCAGGTGATGGAATCCAAATCTTGTGGCGACGGCGTGCTCGATGTGGGTGAAGCCTGCGATGATCACAATCGCTCGGATGGAGACGGATGCGATCACACCTGTCGGGTTGAGGCGTGTTTCACCTGTGCTGGAGAACCCTCTGTCTGCACGCCGGAATCTTCTTGCGGGCTCTCCGTCGATCACTTCAACTGTTACCAATCGCAAATCGCCAAAGGCGCGTCCTTCTTTACCCCCCAAAAAGCGACGCTGGCCGATGAATTCGCCACTGAGAATGTCACCTTGGTAAAGCCGACGAACCTGTGCAGCCCAACCAATGTGAATGACGCTGGGGTGCTTGACCCCACGGCTCATCTGGCCTGCTATCAGACCAAGGGGTCTGGCGGGCAGGTCGGGATTGCCAACCAGGAAATTCGGGTGGCGAACCAATTCGGCGGCGATCAGCATCTGTTGCTCTCTCATCTCCAATCGCTTTGTCTCCCGTCCATGACGGACAATACCCCTTCGCCGCTGAGAGTCGATTCCTACGCCTGCTACCAGGCGCAGGCGACCCTGGAGTCGCCCGCCCTCCATTGGCGAGACGTGCAGTTCTCGGATCCGTTCTCAACCGGCGCTACCGCGGTTCGTGAAGCAGTGAACTTCTGTACGCCGATGGCTATTGGCAACCAGCCGGTTGATCCAACGGCTTACCTTACTTGTTACCAATTGAAAAAGAATAACAGCGCGTCCGCTTCGAGCAGCCGTACGGTTGTCGTGACGAATCAACTCGGCGCACGACAAACTCTGGCGACGTCAGGCCTCGGGGTGCTGTGTGTTCCCACTGTGAAAATCGCGCCGTGAGCAGGGGGCTTTACTCTCCGACTTTCGTCAGTAAAGAAATTGGCTGATCCTCTAAAATTGCTCTCACATGCTGTGAGTCGGCCAAGGCGGAAATACCCGCGGGTGTTGTTTCGACTGGAATACTGCCTAACGTATTAACTTCGGCTAGCCGTTTGCCGCCAAAATGTATAAGGATGCGGTCGATTTCTCCGATTGCCTGTTCAGAGGACTGACGAATTATTGAGATAGCGTCCTGTCGGACAATACGAGAGCGAGGTTGTGTGGCGGCTGATCCGGTTCGTTGCCCTTGCAGTAGAACAATTGCACGGACTTTTTGTTTTGGCTTGGC
>CAZUFQ010000589.1:0-4975 GCA_964618735.1 uncultured Enterobacteriaceae bacterium | reverse complement strand
GTTGCAGAAGCCAGGGATTGAGATTTCTGGTCCTGCGGCCATAAGGGGGATGTTCATCAATGGGCTCAATCCTGGACCGGAAGGAACCCGAGCAGAAGGGGATCTGGACGATGACGAGGATTCGGCCGGGCATCGCTTCGAGGACACAGTGCGGGCAGCCTGGAACCGCAAAGAAGCGGTCGAGCGCACTCTTCAATATTACGACGCCGACAAGGGCAAAGGGTACAGGCTCGAGCCAGGCGAACTGCCGTTCTTCATGCATCGGGAACGTGGACTCCATCTGGATGAACCGGAGGTAACGATAGATGGGAATCCAATACCGGCGAGTCTCCTGGGGACTGCGCTGACCCTGTTTTACGCTGGTAGGGCACAGGCCGAACGAGGGCAGGGCCTTTATTTCTACCTCCCGAAAATGGAAGCCGCTGCCGAAGCGAGTTTCTGGAAAGAGGTCTTTGCCGCCAGCCAGGAGCGCTTAGACTTTCTCCATAACGCCGTCATCCGCGCGATTCCCCTGATCGAGTCGCTGCCGGCGGCGTATCAGATGGAGGAGATCCTGTTTGCGTTGGGACCGTACGGAGCTGGGCTGAATGCTGCACGGTGGGATTTTCAGGCGAGCATTCTGGAGTTCGTTATGACCGATCCGACGGCAGTTTGGCCCGACCGGTTTGGCGTCGATATCAAATCAACCGAGTTTCTGGCGACTATTTTCCGACGGCTGGTTGCAGTTTGCCTCAAACGCGGCGCCGTTCCCATCGGCGGCATGGCCACGGCGCTGCCGAGCAAGGATGAGACGGTCAATCGAGCGGCGGCCGCCGCCATCCGGGCGGACAAGGAATGGGAGGCGCAGCAAGGATTCGTGCGGGGGTGGGTAGCGCATATCTTTCATATGCAGACCGCGGCGGCGCCATTTAAAGCGTTGCGGGCATCAGGCTGGATGCCGACCCCGGAGATGGCGAACCCGGATCACTATCCCTTCACCCTCCAAGTTCCAGCAGGGCTGATCACGCTCGAAGGGACGCGCCGCAACGCGAGAATGCTGCTGGAATACCTGGAAGGGTGGCTGCAGGGACGAGGGGCCAAAGGGATCGATACCCTGGCTGGTCAACCCGGAACCCACCCCGCGTTGATGGAAGATTTAGCTACCGCGCGTATCTCGGTGGCGCAGCTCGCGCAGCGTATCCGTCATGGAGCCAAAGATGCATCCACCAGCCAGACCCACGACTTTGCTCTAGTGAAACGCTTGCTTAAGGAAGAGTTCGAGAGCATCCTCGCGGCGTTGCGGGCCTCGGGACAAGAGTCCTCAGTGGATCAACACACCGAAGAACGGTACCAGAAAGCTCTGAAGATCTCCTATCAGTGGATACAGAATTACACCGACTTGAACTTCCGCAGTCTCGGGTCCTACACCAGGGCTGATCTCGATCGCATCGCTGCACAGGGAGATGCTTTTTAACCATGGCCTCGGACGGAGACCTGGCGATGGGCGATGCGTTCCCGCCAATTCCTGTTCGTTTAGCTTCGCTGCAGAATCTTTGTAACCAGAGGCTGGGCCAGGAAGGTTTGACGGAGAGCATCGTGTTGCGCCAACGCATTAGCCAAGCGGAGCAGCACAACTTTGCTTCGTTCCCAATAGCTGCGAGCCTGAGCTTGGCGACGGCGTTGGGTGGCGAGTTGTGCGGCAGTCGCGCACACTCGCCATTCCGCTAATGGCGCTTCAATTCCTTCAAGTAGAGAAAGGCTCCGTCTCACTTCTTGTTCGGCCTCGTCCCAGTTACGTTGCTCCAGCGCAATCGCCGCCAACAGGCGATGACTGAGTGCAAGATACGTGCGCTCTCCAGGCTGCGCCGCCCGCATACAAAGTTGTTCCGCTTCGTCGCGTGCTTGCCGCCAATTCCCTTGTGTCATCCAATATTCGCCCAATCCGAGTCGCAGCGGCATCTGCCAAATCCAGTCCATCAGTAAGCGCTCACGTTCTAGACGTCTGGCGATGTCGCTCCAGCTCTGAAACGCCTCCTGGAGAAGCCCTGCTCCAAGCTGAGCAAACCCCAGTAAGATTGGGCTGATGAGTTGACCGATCGGAAGCGATAGCGCGTGCGAGAGCGCCAATCCTTGCTCGCACACTTCACGGGCAAAGGCAAAATCTCCTATGTGGACATGCAACCAGGCCAATTCCAGGCGAAAGACCATTTCCCAAGGCTTATTACCGTTGCGCTCCGCCATTGCTATCCCTTCACGGAGAAGCAACACCATCTCGCCCCATTGTCCACTGTGAAGTAATGCTACGGCTTGGAAATAAAAGCATAAGAGATAGTTGTGTGCATCTCCTACCTCTCGTGTGAGTCGCCTTCCTTCGGCGGCTGATTGCCGTGCTGCTTGATAGTCAGCCTGCAAACTTTGGAAAAAGGAGAGTCGTCCGATATGCACGCCGTACAGTCCCATATCGTTGGCCTGGCGCGCCGCTTCCGCCGCTGCGGCGCATGCAGGTGCATCCTCAGATCGCCAGCCGCGCCACAACAGATTCCAGTACGCAGCATACCCGCCGATCCGAAGGCGAAGATTCTCATTGGTAAGTATTTGGCTGAGCGCCACAGCACGTTGTTCCGCTGCAAGACATTTTTCTCGATCAAGCCATGACAGCGCTGTCGCTAGGTGAGAGACTGCCACAACTTCGCGTTCTTTTTGGCCCAGATCGTGCGCATCGGTAGCCAGCGCCAAAAAGTCGTCCGCCGCCTGTCGCATGTGCCCCATCGCCCGCAATGCGAGGCCCCGTTGTTCCAACATGCTCAGACGTAAACTGTCCTGTTCCGCCGTTGAGACATGTCGCAGTAGTCCTAATGCGTGCGACAGGTAATGGACGGCTTCGCGATTCGCATACCGCCGCGTAGCTTGCTCAGACAATTGTTGTAAATAGAAAATGGCGGATCGGTAGTTTCGCCCTTGCTCGAAATGGACGGCCAGCTCTGCCGCTATGACTTCTGTCTGGGTTCCATAGGCGGCTTCTAATCGTTCGCCAATCCGTTGATGAAGGCGCAGTCTCCGCACAGCGGCCATACGCTGTGTGAGCAAGTTTTGATAGAGCGCATGCGTAAAAGCATAACTGGCTGTGACTGTACCATCCGGCCACATCTTCGGTTCCCGAGCACACAGAAATCGCTGTTGCCGAGCGAGCCGATCGCAGCGCTCTTCGCTCCATCCTTCCGACTCCTCAAGCGCCGCCTCTACGGCGGCGGCAGTAAATTCCACGCCGACGACGCTTGCCGCCTCTAATACGCGCTGTTCATCCGGCGTCAACTGCTCAAGCTGGCGCTCTATCATTTGCCGGATGCTGTCAGGCATGCCGCCTTCAAGTTGCTCGATTTCGCCGCGCAGCTCCCAGCGCCCCCCTTGCTCGTAGAGTACGCCCTGCGCGAGTAAGTAATCAACGAAATTGACAAGAAACAATGGGTTCCCATCGGTGCGCCGATAGATGACGTTCCCCAGTTCTTCCGCCAACGCACTTTCAGAAAGTCGCCCCTTCAGATATGTCGCAACTTGGGACGGGGTCAACGGCTCCAGGGCCACTTCTTCGCACTGCCCGTGTGCTTGCAGCTCCTGCTTTAAGCCCTTAAGCGGATGGTTGCTGACAATAATGTCAACAGGTCGGTACGTGCCAATGACTAATAAACGCGCTGTTTCACGCCGACGAGCAAGCGCTCCGAGTAAATCAAGCGTGGCGTAATCGCTCCAGTGCAAATCTTCTAGCACCAAGACGAGAGGATGCTCAGCGGTCAACACTTCAATCGTCTCCGCCATTTCACGCAGCATGCGCTCCGGCGTCGCGCCAAGGTTCTCGTGGCGTAAGCGCTCACGCTGTTCTGTACTGACCAAGGCCGGCATCTGTACCAGCCAGGTTGGCGCGTAGCGTTCCAATATTCCGACCAATCGCTCCCGCCCGAACTCTTGGCTCAATTTCCCAAATGCCTGAAACACGGGGAGATACGCTTCACCAGCACCGTAGTGCTCCAGACATTGTCCTTCTGTTATCCAGGCCCTTAGCTCAGTGGAGAAACGTGAAACAAACGCCTCCACGAGTGCGGTTTTTCCAATACCAGGCTCACCAGTGACAAACACGACCTGCCGCTGGCCATTCACCGCCTTTTCTAAGAGTCCATACAAACGGCGCAACTCTGCGTCTCGCCCTACTAAAATAGTGTCGGGAGCCAGATTTGAGATTTCAGAGGTGAGAGGCGACGTAGTTTCTCTTTCATTTTCTCCTGTGAAGGGCCGAGAGGAGCTCGTACCAGGAAACGTGACGGAAGGGAGGGAAACAGCGTCGGCTGTGACTGAAGCAATGAACCGATACCCCCGGCGATGAATGGTCTCGATGAATTGAGGCGTTTTGGGATTGTCGGATAAAATCTTTCGGATTTCTCCGATACACACTTTTAATACCGCGTCAGTCACATACGTTTCTGGCCAGATCGCCTGTAGCAACTCATCCTTGATTAATAAGCGGCCAGGGTGACGCAACAAGTACAGTAGCACGTCGAAAGCTTTGGGCGGCAAACTTACCGCCTGGTTCTCCCGCCACACGCGTGCGTTTGCAGGGTCACAGCGAAAGACGCCAAAAACAAGCTGCTCTTTCGTCATGTTTCCTCCCTCTCTTCACGAGTAGGTTCTACGTCCTATCCTCTCAGTCTTACCAAAATTTTACCGAAACTTTACCTTTTTTTTATGATCGCCCACGCGTCTCCGGTTATCTTTTACATGAGAGGATTTTAAGAACAGAAATGGAGACCGCTTCTTATGTCAGCACAACTTGCGTTTGTCGTTCAGTTCATGGCGGATGCAGACCCAGTAGACGGCAGATGGGGCGGTCGCGTTGAACATGTAGCGTCAGGGCAGGCCACCCATTTCCAATCAGAAGAAGAACTCATACAGTTTTTTGCCCGAGTGCTGGACGACGTGCGCGCTTCATCGTCGGACGAATCCTAGC
>CAZUFQ010000588.1:0-4975 GCA_964618735.1 uncultured Enterobacteriaceae bacterium | reverse complement strand
AATGAAGAGGGTGGAAGTCGAGCCCGCTTTCGGCACATAGCCCCGCGGCCACAGTTCGATACACAAGCCGTTCGTCCTCGGTACGGGAATGCGCGCTACCGTAGGCATTCCTCCGCCTACGGCAATTGAGCCGGAGGCGGAGGTGGGGGCTTCAGCGCCGGTTGCGGCCTCATGGGGTTGCTGCTCCCCGGTAGGCGCTGCATAGGTAGCGGTCCCCGTGCGTCCATGATGGGAACTGGCCTGGGCGAGCAGCAAAGCAGAGGGTCTGACTGCACCAAGAAGTCCAGGATACGCATAATCGTTCACGCCGAGTGGGCCCGGCGTATCACCCAAGAACGACAGAATGTTGGGATCAGCGCGGTCGTTGATCCCGAGTGGGCCCGGCGTACGGGGGGGCGCAATGCCGCGATGCGGTGTGCTCCCGAGTGGACGCGATGCATGACTTGACGCCATAGCTGTAGTCTCCTGCAGGTCACCTATGCTATCTCGTAGCGAAATTTACTCGCGTCATCAACCGAAACGTGCACGGCCCCAATTTTCTCCCCCTTGGCCAAGCGCGAAAGGAATTCTACCGACATGTCAGGCAAGAGGGTTCGTGTCAAGATATGATCAACATTGCGTGCGCCGCTCTCCACTTCACGGCAGCGACTTGCAATTTCATTGACAACTTTCTCATCGTAACTAAACACGGCGCCATGATGCTCCGTTAGGCGCCGAGCGACGCGCCCCAATTGTAGGTTGATGATGGCGCGCATGACGGTATCGGAAATGGGGTAGTACGGCGCCACAACCATCCGTCCAAGTAGCGCTGGTTTGAATACTTTGAGTAAACCCGGGCGCAGCGCCTCCACAAGCGCCCCGGCCTCGGGTATCGTGTCCGGGTCTGCGCACAGTTTCATGATCGTGTCCGTTCCAGTATTGGAAGTCAGTAAAATCACGGTGTTCTTGAAATCAATCTCTCGTCCTTCTGCATCTTCCAAAACGCCTTTGTCAAACACCTGATAGAATAATTCCATCACGTCGTTGTGTGCTTTTTCTATTTCATCAAGTAACACTACGGAATAGGGCTTACGGCGCACCGCCTCGGTGAGCACTCCACCTTCTCCGTAGCCGACATAGCCTGGCGGCGACCCTTTGAGAGAAGATACGGTATACGCCTCTTGATACTCGCTCATATTTAATGAGACCAAGTTTCGTTCGCCTCCGTAGAGGGCTTCCGCAAGCGCAAGACTGGTTTCTGTTTTGCCCACGCCGCTAGGACCGACGAGGAGAAAGACCCCAATCGGACGACGGGGGTCCGTCAGGTTCGCCCGCGCCGTCCGAATACGCTGACAAATCGCCTCGAGAGCCTGTGTTTGGCCAATAACCCGTTGCTCCAGCCGCTCTTTGAGCGACAGCACGGTTTTGATCTCATCGCTGAGCATGCGTCCCACTGGGATGCCCGTCCATCCCGAGATCACCTCCGCGATAGTTTGCGAGGTGACGCAGGCTTGCATCAATGGCGTCTCACCTTGCACTGCCGCCAGTTCCTGATTGAAACGAGCAAGTTCTGCACGTTGATTTTCAAGCGCTTCGCTGGCGCTTGCCTCTTTTTTTAAGGCGCTTGCCTCAAGCTGTGTGCGGAGGTCGCGCATTTGGTCTACCAACGCCCGTTCTTTTTCCCACTGTGTGTGCAGCTGTTTCAGAGTCTCTTCCGCTCGCGCTTTGCTTGCCTGCATCTCACTAATGCGGGCACGATGATCCACACCCGTTGCCGCTTCCCTCTCAAGCGCACCAAGCGCTACCGTGTCCTGCTCGATGCACCGCTGCGCATCTTCGATAGCTGGAGGAGTAGCGCCTTGACCGAGGGCGACTCGTGCACAAGCGGTATCCAGCACACTCACGGCTTTATCCGGTAATTGGCGACCCATCATATAACGAAGCGACAGCTTCACCGCCTCCTCTACCGCCTCATCAAGAATGCGGACTTGATGGTGTTTCTCCAGCGAGTCACACAATCCTCGCATCATGACGATGGCCTGCGCCTCAGTTGGTTCTTCCACTTTCACGACCTGAAACCGCCGTGCTAGTGCCGCATCTTTTTCGAAATACTTCTTGTACTCGGCCCATGTCGTTGCTGCTATTGTGCGCAGCTCACCGCGCGCTAGGGCTGGCTTCAGCAGATTTGCGGCGTCACTTTGCCCTGCCGATCCCCCTGCCCCGATCATAGTATGCGCCTCGTCGATGAAAAGAATGACCGGCTGCGGCGAACCTTTCACTTCCTCAATCACCGATTTCAAGCGATTTTCAAATTCCCCTTTGATGCCTGCCCCAGCTTGCAATAATCCCAGGTCAAGTGTGCGAATACTCACATTCTTCAGTGGCGAAGGAACATCTCCTTTGGCGACACGCAGAGCAAAACCTTCCACCACGGCGGTTTTGCCAACCCCGGCTTCCCCTGTCAGAATAGGATTGTTCTGTCGTCGACGCATCAGGATATCGATGAGTTGTCGAATCTCGAAATCGCGACCAATGACGGGATCGATCTCACCGTGACGTGCGCGCGCAGTCAGATCAATGGTGAACTGCTCGAGCGCTGGCGTTTTGCCGCCTTTTCCTACTACTGGTCTTTCGTCCCCTGCTACTTGGGGCGCCGCCCTCGTTGCCCCCTGGTCTTCGACAGAACCAGCCGTCAGCGTCGGTAAATTTTTCTTGAGCGATTCAACGGAAATATTATTAAACTCTCTCGAAATCTCGCGAGCGAGACGAGCAAGATCCTCGTTCATTAAAAACGCGAGCAACAAATGGCCGGAACGGATCTGCACCGCCTCGTATTCAAGAGAAGCCAGGAGCCATGCCTCCTCAATCAATCTCGGCAGATGAGGAGACAGAGCGGGCGTTCTCGCATTGCCAGTCTTGAGCCCATCAAGGGCATGCGTAACATCCCTCGTTAAGCGTGACGGATCTACTTCATAGTGACGACAGATGCGTCCGAAGTCAGAATCCGATGCTTCGAGGAGCTTGAGTAATACATGCTCGACGTCCACATCATAATTTGTCCGCGCCAGGCAAAGCCCGGCGGCCGCCTCAAGCGCACGGCGGGTGGTATCATTCAGTTTGCCAACAAGCGAGCGCACATTTACATTCATGCCGGACTCCTTCTCGCCTCTCTACTGGAGTCACCACGCGCAGGATCCCGTGCAGTCAAATCTCCAGCAAAGACGGCATCGACAGCATCATGAGAAAACATGTCCGTCGTTAACCACGTAGACCAGCCGAGCAGCGGTGGATGCCGAGCCGTCTTTGCATTTTTCCCTATATAACAACGGGGAACTCTCTTTGCTCTCAGGATCAATTGCACATCAAAATCATGCTCTTGCCCAACAAAGAAACGGGTGAGCTGGACGAGTGGGCGAAATGCCGCGCCATTAGGCAAAAAAAGGCGAAACTTTATAAAATTAAGAGGACCAATTCGCAACGTAAATTTGGCCTGCTGATCCCACACATGGTCGCCAATCAGCGCGCTTTTTCCTAACATGTGATGCACACCGTTTGGACCGAGACGAGTACGATTCTCCTCGGACAAAAATAACCACTGACCTACAAACTGCACCGCTTGCACTGACACGGCAAAATAATCTTGCAGGACTCCAGCCAACGCGCTCGCTGAACGGGGATGCTGAGCAAGCAGTCCGGCATAAAACAAAAGCGCGTCATCGCCGACTGCCAGCCTGCCACGCAGTCCCTTCGTTCCCATGCCAATCAGATCAAACAGGGAGAGCGAGAAGTCATCCTCCTGCTCTTCCTGTGCCGCGGCACGTTCATAGTCTATATAGAAACGGTATTTCTCCCACGCGCGGTAGAAAAAAGACAACAGCCGATGATTGAACAGATCGAAGAAATCGCGCAGAGCATAGTCCCGTTGACGCACTCGCTCGAGCATGAGTTCCGTGTAATGGCGCGGGAGCACGCCTAGGGGACCGACTAGTCCCATGAAGGCAACCGTCATGTGTACCGGCTTTCGTTCCTCTTCTGGTGGAGTCACCTCATAAATCTCACTCGGCGGGAAGTTTAACGACAGACGAGAGTGGAATCGTACGACTTCCTCTGCGGGGGCGGCATTGTACCCGACGGGCGCGTGGTCGGGATACAAGCGTTCGAGCACACGCACCGCTTGAAAGAAGCGGAAGCGATATCCTTGCCCCAAGTCCAACAAGATCTCTTTTAGAGGAGGATCTGTTCTCCGGCTCTGGGTGGCCATTTTTTCAACGCTTTCTCATGTCGCTGTTGACGTTGTGTCGTGGTAACAGTCAATTCCGTAAATGAGTTAAGAGAGGCATACAGCCCAAGAAATCTCTCCAATACTGCGGCGAACAAGAAGACCCCAGCGCCGACATATTGCTCTTCGTCAAATTCAAGCGCCACTTCCATTCCCCGACAAAACCCGTTCCAGGACGTGGAAGGAGAACGTCTAACGACCTGTCGACTGGTGACCTGAACGATCCCAGCGATTTGCTGCTGGATCATTTTAGAATCTGAAAAGTCATAGAGTTTTAGGATCTCCCGCAGCGCATCTCCTCCATCCTCACAGAGCGAAAGGTAGTTCAGTGAAAGGTGTGAAATCAAACGCCACTGTGTTCCTCTCCGAGCTCCTTTTTGAAAGGGGCGCACGGCTTTCGTTGGAGTATCGAGGTAACGAGTTAGCACCACGGGGGCTGCCCCTTCGATAGAGAAATCACTGCGCCCTTTTCTCTTATCTTCATCAAGGGGGAGCTTCGTGGGCAGCGGCAGTTTACTGGGCAAATCCCGATTCGTGCACGTCGCACGAATGACAATCGTTTCACCAGCAGGGAGAGATGGCGCAAAATCGAAGTTAACAAAGGACAGGTAGACATCGGTGCCATCATCCCATTGTGACGGCCGGCGTGAAGCATACCAAAATGTTCGTTGGTGTATGCGGTCGACTGCATGTTTAAAAGAATAGAAAGGTTGAAAA
>CAZUFQ010000587.1:0-4979 GCA_964618735.1 uncultured Enterobacteriaceae bacterium | reverse complement strand
TTAAGCTGTCGGGTTTAGCCCGGCATCAGGTGTTAACTTACCTTAGCGGCCAATCGGGCCCTGTTTGGGCGGTTCCCTGCAGTCCCGATGGCAAGACCCTAGCCTCGGGCAGTGGGGACAGGACTGTCAAGCTCTGGGAGGTGACCACACATCAGGAGTTGGCCATGTTCTCGGGGCATACGGACTTTGTTTGGTCGGTGGCCTTTAGTCCGGATGGCAAGACCCTGGCCTCGGGCAGTGGGGACCGGACTATCAAGCTCTGGAATGTAGCCACGCATCAGGAGCTGGGCACTCTTGTCGGGCATACGGGCAGTGTTTACTCGATCGCCTTCAGTCCGGATGGTAAGACCTTAGCCTCGGGCAGTGGGGACCGGACTATCAAGCTCTGGGATCTTGCCACACACCAGGAGTTGGCCACACTCAGCGGCCACCCGGACGCGGTGGAGGCTGTCGCCTTTAGTCCCGATGGCAAGACCCTGGCCTCGGGCAGTATGGATAAGACGGTGCGATTGTATTTTGCGGCGACAGATGAGGAAGTGGAGCGGCAGAGGAGCAGGTAAGTAGTCGCTCAGGACTCTTTCCCGCTAACTTCTCAAGAACCCAACAGTTTCGCTTAAAAAAAAGACAAAGCGAATTCCTGTCCCCTCTCTTTGCTCGGGCGCAGCTTTCCGATATATCCGTGAGGAAAGCTTAGGAGCGGTCAGGAAATAAGGACTCAACGCGTTCATGCTCAGCTGGTTGCCGGAAGACGTCTCGCCCTATGGAGCGGGCATCGATGCGCTCTTCTACCTCATCTACTACATCACGGCGGCGGCGTTCTTTGTTGTCACCTTCCTCATGATCCTGTTCCTCATCCGCTACCGCCACCAAGAAGGACGTCGAGCAATCTATACGCACGGCAATACCACGTTGGAGATCGTGTGGACTATTATTCCAGCCCTTGTTTTTATTGGCTTAGGCATTGCGAGTAAAGCAAAATGGGATGCGTTGAAGGTCAACATCCCTGAAACAGATATGATCATCCAGGTCACTGCGAAACAGTTTAACTGGGAAGTTCTTTATCCAGGACCGGACGGCAAGTTTGACACTGCGGACGACAAACAAGTCGAGAACGAGATCCACGTGCCGGCAGGCAAACCTATTCGCGTGATTCTGAAATCGAAAGATGTCATTCACAGTTTTTTCTTGCCGAACCTACGCTTCAAACAAGACGCTGTGCCTGGGCGGGAAATCCTGGCCTGGTTTCAGGCGAACAAGCCGGGCAAATATGAGATTCCCTGCGCGGAGCTGTGCGGGTTTGGCCACTCGGGCATGCGCGGCTGGCTGTATGTGATGAGTCCAGATGATTATGCACACTGGGTCACGCAGCAATGGCCGCAGTCTGGACCGCAGGTTGGGTCCGTCCAGAACACGACGACGGCGACAGGAGTTCTGCATTGAAGTTGACGATGTGGACAAAAGAGGCATCCAATGAGTGACGCAGGAGCAATGGCTGCTCACCCTATAGCGCAGGCGCAGCATACCGATACAGGCTTCCTCCGCGCCTATCTCTTTTCGACTGATCACAAAATGATTGGCCGTCAATTCCTGTTCATGAGTCTGGTCATGTTGGTGTTCGGCGGCCTCATGGCCATGCTGATGCGCTGGGAGTTAGCGTGGCCGGAGTCCGTCGTCCCCTTCACCAACTGGATTCCTGAACCTTACATGTACCATGGGCAAATGGACCCTGCTTTCTATAACTCACTCTTTACCATGCATGCGACTGTGATGATTTTTTTCGTGGTCATGCCGTTTTTGGTAGGCGGATTCGGCAACTTTCTGATTCCGCTCATGATTGGTGCTGGGGATATGGCGTTTCCCGTGCTTAACATGCTGTCGTTTTGGGTCGCGGTTCCGGCGGCGATTCTGCTGATCTATAGTTTCTTTGTACCGGGCGGAGCAGCAGCAGGCGGGTGGACCATGTACGCCACACTCTCAGCCAAAGCGCAGTACAGCGGCGTCGAATGGGGTCTCAATCTCTGGATTATCAGCTTATTGATTCTGAGCGTGTCGTCATTGATGGGCTCCATTAATTACATTACGACGATCGTCAACATGCGCACGCCCGGCATGCACTGGTTCCGTTTGCCGCTCACCATTTGGGCGTTATTTATCACAGCCATTTTGCTGCTGCTGGCGCTGCCGGTATTGTCGGCTGCGCTCGTCATGTTGCTGTTTGACCGTACGCTGGGTACAAGCTTTTTCCTTCCTGAAGGCGGCGGACAACCACTCCTCTGGCAACATCTGTTCTGGTTCTTTGGTCATCCAGAAGTCTATATTCTCGTTCTGCCTGCGATGGGCATTACTTCAGATATCTTGTCTACATTTTCCCGCAAACCCATTTTTGGCTATAAAGCGATGGTCTTCTCCATGCTCGCTCTGGCAGTGTTGTCGTGGTTAGTGTGGGGACATCATATGTTCCAAAGTGGGATGAATCCCATGCTCGGCACCGCGTTTATGCTCTCCACCATGGTCATTGCCGTGCCTTCAGCGATTAAGACCTTCAACTGGCTTGGCACTTTGTGGGGCGGAAATATCCGCCTCGCCACGCCCATGCTATTTACCCTAGGATTTGTCTCGAACTTTGTGATTGGCGGACTCAGCGGCATTTACATGGCCTCAACGCCAGTCGATATTTTTATTCACGACACCTACTTCATCGTGGCGCATTTCCATTATGTGGTTGCCGGCATTATCTTCGCCATGTTCGCCGCCTTGTACTATTGGTTCCCGAAGCTCTTTGGTCGTATGATGAATGAAGCAGCAGGCAAGGCGCACTTTGTTTTGACGTACCTCTTCTTCAATTGCGTCTTCTTCCCGATGCATTTTCTGGGGGTAGCTGGACACATGCGGCGCATTTATAATCCGCTCCAGTACGAATTTCTCCGTCCCATGCAAGAGTGGAACATCTTCATTACCCAGAGTGCGCTCTGCCTCTTCTTCGTTCAGTTTATTTTTGTCGGCAATTTCTTTTGGAGTCTTTTCAAAGGACAGAAAGCAGAACGGAACCCCTGGCAAGCCAACACGTTAGAATGGAGCACCTCCTCTCCTCCGGGGCACGGCAATTTTGAGGTACAGCCTGTTGTGTACCGGGGACCATACGAATATAGCTCGCCTCAGGTGCAAGAAGATTGGTTGCCGCAAGATCGGCGTGTGGCGCCGGAAGCAGTGAGCTCAACATGACATTGAGAACAACGAAGCAACCCACAGCATCGCCAATGTCCACACGATCGCACCTTTCTCCTTGGCCTCGACGGTTTGCGCTCCTCACCGCCGTCGCTACGGTTCCCCTCCTCTTTGTCGGGGGACTTGTGACAAGCATGGGCGCAGGCTTAGCAGTGCCGGATTGGCCGACCACGTTCGGCTACAATATGTTCACGTATCCGTGGTCACAAATGGTCGGCGGCATCTTGTACGAGCATAGCCACCGGCTCTTCGGATCTGCTGTGGGACTGCTTACGATCCTTCTCGCCGCCAGTTTGTGGAAGCTCGAATCCCGACAGTGGCTGCGCCGATTGGGGTTGATCGCGCTGGGCGCTGTTATTCTCCAAGGTACGCTCGGCGGGCTCCGCGTTATCCTCTTACAGCAAACCTTGGCCATCATTCACGCCTGTTTTGCGCAAGCGTTTTTTGCACTAGCGGCAAGCATTGCGCTGTTTACCTCAAGCGAATGGGACGGACTGCCGGTGAAAAAAATCAGTGCTGATGCGGGGCGCGTCCAGCGTTTAGGGCTGCTAACCAGCGGATTGCTGTTTGTACAGCTGATCCTCGGCGCCATTGTTCGCCATCGCGGCGAGCTCGCCGAATGGCATATGATCGGCGCAGTGATTGTCGCTGTCCACGTCTTGCTTCTAGCGGGCCGGGTCAATCGGAACTATCAGGATGTACCAACGCTCGAGCATTCTGCTTTGCTGCTGCGCACCCTACTCGTCGTTCAACTCGTCTTAGGTCTTGGCGCTTATCTCGCCAAATTCACCGTTGTCGGCGCGCCGTTGAATCCCTATCTTGTTCTTCTCGCTACCAGCCATGTTGTCATCGGCGCCTTAATGCTTGTCACCAGCATCCGCCTCACCTTGCGCGCCTTTCGTTTTCTCAGTACACAACAGCCAGCACTCAACCTTCACTTTGCTTCAGGACATAACTCCGTATGACGCCACAGATAGACACACTTGTTATTACAACAGACCGGAGCCGCCGCCGCGCTTTAGATTTTTTTGAGCTAACGAAACCACGGGTGGTGACGATGGTCCTCATCACTACGTTCGTGGGATTTTATTTAGGTATGTCGGGAGCGCCGAACTATCTCTGTTTACTTCATACACTTGTTGGCACGGCGTTGGCTGGCGGCGGTACGCTTGCCCTCAATCAACTCATGGAGCGAGAGGCCGACGCAAAAATGAACCGTACTAAGATGCGCCCCCTGCCAGAAGGGAGGGTGCAGCCTGGGGAAACGTTCATCTTTGGCGTCACCATTACTATTGGCGGGCTCGTCTATCTTGCGCTGTTGGTGAACGCGCTCAGTTCTATTGTCACAGGCGCAATCGTGGTCAGCTATTTATTCGCCTACACCCCGCTCAAAATGAAAACCTCCCTCTGTATGGTGGTCGGCGCCATACCTGGCGCTCTTCCGCCGGTGATCGGCTGGGCGGCGGCGCGCAATAGCCTGGATTTTGAAGCCTGGGTATTGTTCGCCATCATGTTTCTCTGGCAAATGCCCCATTCATTGGCGATTGGTTGGCTCTATCGAGAGGATTATGCCAGGGCGGGTTTTCAGTTGTTACCGGTGCTAGATCCCCAGGGGAAAAGCACCGGGCGGCAGATCGTGTGCAATTGCCTCGCGCTGCTCGCCGTTGGTCTGGTTCCTACCCTTATCGGTTTTACAGGTGAGATTTATTTTTTCTCAGCCCTCGCCTTGGGAATAATGTTCCTCTGGTATGGCG
>CAZUFQ010000586.1:0-4981 GCA_964618735.1 uncultured Enterobacteriaceae bacterium | reverse complement strand
AAACTGGGATGATCAGCTCGACGTCTACCTTAGTGTGAAAGTCCTGGGCGATCGCGACGACATTGATCCACGCAAAGGCGTCACACGTACGAACCCGATGTTTGCCCGAACCGATCTGGCGGTGTCTTACACGCTTCCCGCCTTCGGGTGGTCGGGGGCGCGGCTCTCGGTCTACGGCAAGATCGAGAATCTCTTCGATCGGCGCTATGAGGAGATATTGGGGTTCCGCGCCCCGCCGTTCAGCTACTTGGCGGGACTACGGATCACCTTTTGAGATTTTTCTCTAGCGATATCGTAAAGAAGTTATAGATAGCCGAGGTCCTGCAGGCGTTTACGAATGATACGAATTTCTTCAGACGTTAAGTTGGCGCTGTCTTCTTCCGGAACCGATCGCGCCTGCGGATGCTTCTTTGAGTCAATTGCGGCTTCTGTCGAAACGAGATCGCGCAGGACGTAGACAATAAATTCCGTTACAGAATGAAAGCCTGTGTCGCCAATGATGATTTGTAGTTTTTCGTAAAGTGGGCGCGGGATCTTGATCGTTACGTCGCCTTTCTCTGCCATAGAAGGCGCTCCTCCCAGAAGATGCTGCACTGTAGCACTACTCCGAAAAGAGTGTAACTGCTGTTGACGCCCCTTTGTGAGTGTTCAAACCGCCGACGCCTCAATGCACCGTAGGCCGCAACTTCATCCCATCACGAATAGCACGGACAAGCGCAACATTGTCGGTATGCCCAGTACGGCAGGCGGTGATCTTTCCTCGCAAAGGACGACCCAAGAGGTACAAGTCGCCCATTAAGTCAAGGATTTTGTGGCGCACAAGTTCATCGGGGAAACGCAACGGCGGATTCAGCACGCCCTGCTCACCAATTAAAATGCAATTGTTGAGGCGTCCGCCGTTGGCAAGCCCCATCTCTTCGAGGGCGCGGATCTCCTTGAGAAAGCCAAAAGTGCGGGCAGGAGCGATCTCATCTCGATAGGTGTCAGGGCCGCGATGAACGTAGTGGTACTCCTGTCGGCCCACAGGTTCCGGATAGATTAACGTGTAGTGAATTTCAAATTGGTCCGCCGGCTCAATACGCAAAAACTTTCCGCTTTTGGGACTGCCAACGTTGTAGACGCGATTCACGCGAATCTCTTCGATCTCTTCAGGTTGTTCCACGAACCCGGCGTTATCCAACAGCTGGCAAAACTCAGCCGCCGAACCGTCAATAATCGGAATCTCTTCTTGCATCTTCACCAGTAGATTGGTGATGCCATATCCATGTAACGCCGACAGGAGATGCTCAACCGTCTTGGCGACCACTCCCTCACGACGCAGGCAAGTCGCATATCCAGTCGATTCAACATAATCAACTGAAGCGGGAATGGCGATATCCGCAGACAAAGGATTGAAGGGCATGCCGCCCCCCGGCGGCAATGGCTGTAAAATCACTCCCGTCCGTGCGCCTGAGTGCAGCCCTTGGCCTTGCACCACAACACTCTGAGAGATCGTACGGGCGGGCGCCAGACGGGCGACGCCGTGATAGGGTGGTGCGAACGAGGATACAGTTAGAGGGGCCACCACGTCAGTAGCGGCGCCCATGTCTTGATGCATCGCCCGACGCACAGAACGCAGGAGAGTATCGAGAGAAAACGGTTTTTCGAGAAAATCGGACGCGCCGAGCTTGGTTGCCCGCACGGCTGTTTCAATTGTACCGTGGCCGGACACCACAATAATCGGGAGTTCAGGAGCGCGAGTTTTGAGCTGTTCGAGTAACTCGATCCCGTCCATGTGCGGCATCCAGATGTCAAGAATGACCAAATGGGGACGTTGAGAGGAGATCAACTCAAGCGCTTTGAGGGCGTCTTCAGCATCGAGCACCCGATATCCTTCATCGCTGAGCACCCCACGGAGAGTAGTGCGAATTTGCGCTTCATCATCGACAATCAAGATTGTTTCTTCCATCCGTCCTTCCTTACCCCTCCCGGCCAACGCCGTTCACCAACACCGGAGTTCTATCCGTATTTGAGGCGATCCGCAATTCACTGCGCCGACCAGGCAGTTCAATAATGAAGCGGCTTCCCCGCGGTTGGTTATCACGCACCCGAATGAATGCTTGATGATCCGCGACTACCGTCGCCACAATCGCTAGTCCTAAACCCGTTCCTTCTTTCTTTGTAGAAAAATAGGGCTCGAATAAGCGATCTTTGACTTCGTGCGGGATGCCGCAGCCGTTATCCGCCACTTCGAGACGGGCAATACCCAGGGTGCGGAGGTAACGGATTGTGACTTCGATCCGACCAGGGACGCCGTTTGCTGCTTCTCGGCACGCGGCTACCGCGTTATCCAGAAGATTACGCAACACTCGCTTGACGCCTTCGCGGTCCAGATCCAAAAGCGGCAGGGTGCGATCGGGCTGCCAGATAAATTCGATATCTCGATGCGCCGTATCGAAGAGCGCCAAGGTTTCTTGTACGAGTCCGTTCAGGTCTTCAGGACGATGATCCGCCGCCGGCAGCCGCGCAAAAGTAGAAAATTCATTCACTAACCGTTTGATTGCTTCAACTTCCTGGGCGACACTATGGACACATTCGTCAAAGACTTCACGATGGTCATGGATCTGCGGGGCAAATCGCCGGTGCAGCCGCTCGGCGGCAAGTTGAATAGGGGTGAGAGGATTCTTAATTTCATGAGCGATACGACACGCCACTTCGCGCCAGGCTTCCATACGCTCGACACGAATAATCTGCGTTACATCTTCAAAAAAGCAGACAAGCCCTTGCACCTCGCTATGATCACCCGTCAGCGCCGTGCCAGTGATCAACACCAAAAGACTTTGTCCTTCTCGGTTCAAACGTAATTGTCCCTGACTCTCGCCAGGCGTCTCTTCGGCTTCGACCCCGCCAAGCAACGGCGTGGGCAACAGGTCGCGAACGACGCGACGTACTTCATTAAATTCCGTCGCCGAGAAGACTTCACGGTAATCATGACCGACACTCGCAAGATTCTCGACGCCCAGCAGACGCTCGGCGGCGCGATTCACCGTCGTCACCATTCCCTCACGATCCAGGGCCACCACGCCGGCATTGATATTCGCCAGCAAAATTTCCATAGAGCGACGCCGGGCTTCTAATTCTTGGTGACTCCGCTGTAAATCTTCGGTCATACGATTGAACGCCGCGACTAACGTGCCGACTTCGTCTTCTCCCTCGCCTTCGATACGGTGCTGCCAGTGCCCCCGAGCCACCGCACGCGTTCCGACCGCCAACTGTTGCAAAGGCACAGAGATTTTTTTGGCGAGAAACAAACCAATCCACACAGCAGAAAACACCGCCACCAGCGTCACCAGCGACATGGTGATAATATAATTACTCTTGATCGGCTGTTTGAGAATCTTGAGATGGCGGTACTCACGAAACGCATCCGCGACCTGTGAGCTTTGGCGCGCTATGTTGCCCGCAACATAATACGCAGCAACCACAGCGCCAATCACCTGATCTTTATCTTTAGCCATAATTGGCGCGCCGGCGTACACAAGTTGTCCGTCTCCCACGGAACGGATCCGCCGGACTTCTTCCCCTTTGAGCAGCTGTTCAAGCACAGCCGGCTCCACTTTCGCATCCTCCGCAATCGTGCTTTCCGGGCGCATGACGGCGGCGAGGGGTTCACGTGCAGCTGTGATGACTTCAAGACGTTCAAGCGCAAATAACTGTTGTCGCTCTTCAAGCAGCTCTTGGAGAGCCCGCTTGCGTTTGCGCTCCAATAAACCAGTGTCTTCGGATGCAATAGCCACATCGTGACTCACGCGCGCCGCCGCATCTGCTAAGTGGTCGTAGTACGCATTAACCGCAGTCAACGAGCCTTCCAGCGAGTCTTCCACTTGCGCGGCAAACCAGTTCTCGATCGACCTGGTCATAAAGCCGACGCCAATGAGAAATAACAAAATCGCTGGAAAGAGCGAGATAGTAACAAAAGAGACTACCAAACGAAAACGTAAATGCGAACCGAGCAACTTACGGCGCCGTTCATAAAAAAGCTTGATAAGATTGCGACCGACAAGAAAAACGAGCAACACCAGCAGAATGATATTGAGGTTAATCAAGAGGACGAATAAGACATTGCTGGCGAGATCGTGGCTATCGCTGACCTGCGGCAAGCGCGCTTGTAAGAAAGCGAAGATCACAGCGCCTATCGCCGCCGCAAGAATCACCACGCCTTCCCAGCGTTGGCGGCGGTGCTGGCCATCAAGCACAGCTTGCCGTCTGTGGTTCATCATGACATCTTCCTCAACGACGGAACAGCATAAACAGTAACGACAACACCACGCTGAGCAAGATGGAAGTGGCTAACGGGAAATAGAAGGTGAAATTGTCGCGTTGAATAACAATATCTCCGGGCAGACGTCCCAGCCACGGTAGTTTTCCTCCCAATGTGAGTAGGACTCCCACCACAACCAATACGCCGCCAAGTACAATCAACGTTTTTCCGAGTTCCGCCATAACGCCTCGTTACCCTCAGAACAATTCCCCTTGCCCTTCTCCACCCGGTCGCGTGAGACCGAAATGACGATACGCCTGTAAGGTAGCCACCCGTCCACGCGGGGTCCGCTGCAGATAACCCTCTTGAATGAGGTAAGGCTCATACACGTCTTCTATCGTATTCTTCTCTTCCCCGACAGCCGCGGCAATTGTCTCCACACCAACGGGACCGCCATTAAACTTTTCAACAATAGTTAAAAGAATCGCCCGGTCCATGTTATCGAAGCCGACCTCGTCAACTTCCAACAGCAATAAGGCGTCTTGCGCCACCTTGCGCGTCACTACGGACGCGCCTTTGACTTGCGCAAAGTCGCGCACGCGCCGCAGCAAGCGGTTCGCAATACGCGGGGTGCCGCGCGAACGTCGGGCGATTTCCTCCGTGCCGCTCTCGTCAATCGACACCCCGAGAATGGCGGCGGAGCGTCGAATAATCTTTTCTAAATCTGCGACTTGATAAAAA
>CAZUFQ010000585.1:0-4985 GCA_964618735.1 uncultured Enterobacteriaceae bacterium | reverse complement strand
CCAGATCTCTGAGCTATCATTAATAAGAATTTTCCAACTATAATGTTCAATATTGAAATCTTGTTTACCTTCAATAATAACCTCAGCTAACTTAAAAGCTTTCTTTATCCCCGCTTCCCGCCTTGCCCTTTTTTGGAGACGCTCTTGCTTCCGTTGTTCGGCAGAAGAGCATAGATCAGCAGAAGAAGAGAGGGGCTCACCGGAAGGAATGGATGTGTCTGATCGAGCCATTATTTCCGAGTTCCCTGTATTCTGCTGTGAGGCGGCTTGGTTATTCTCTCTTTTGTCTTTCTCTTTTTTCACCGCTCCTCCTTACCCTCAATGTACCCCCAATGCCTTGAACACCGCATCGGTAGGATCCGCATAGAAGCTCGTCTGAAACTTGGCGAATAATTCTCCAGGAATCGTCGGGATATCACTCACGCTTGCCATCGGCAGCAGAATACGCTTGGCTCCTGAATCAAACGCAACTTGGAGTGCCTCAGCGAGGTTTTCCACCGGAATGATGCTACCGCCGAGACTCATGCTGCCTAACACTACCATCTGCTGCTGAATGGGCTTGCCGAGTACCCCGGAGCACAGTGCTACGAACGATGAAAGTGTTAACGCTGTCGTCGATCCTGTATTGTGCATTTCGACAACGTGTAAATGATAGTCATGATCAGCGGCTTTGATCGAGGCGCTAATATGAGAGGCGTTCGCACGGAAATAGTCGAACCCGACTTTGATCGCTTCTCGCGCCGCCGTGTTTAACCCAAGGCCAGAGGTTCTTAAAGAACCGTTCCCAGCAGTGACTTGGGTCTCTAATCGATACAAACCAATGTGTCCTTCGCTGCCCGTGGCCACGGTATGCATGACGCCGGGATTCAGTGGGCCGTCAGGAATAAGCGAGCCACCCCCCTGTTCGGGAATGCTAATGAATTTCTCTTCCAAATTCTCCTGGTCGATGTAACTAAAATGGACATCGAAGAATTCCATACCGCCAATTTTCTTGAGCTGCTCTTTGACACGGCGCCGTGCCTCTAAGGCATACTCCAGACAGCGGCGCACTGCATCCTTCGGGTACTCTTCATGCGGATACAGTAGCTTCAAGAGGCCAGATACGGTTCGTTTGACGGCAATGGTATCGCGCTGGTTCAAATCCCGCCCCAGCTTGAACGACTTGTTGATGGCGTCTCCGAAATTGCGCTTGCGCATCTCGCGCATCCACTCCGCAAGGTAATCTACAATTAAACCATATTGATTGGTGAAAAACTCTGGGCGCATCTTGGGGATTTCCCAACCAGGAACGTAGGCGTGGAAACGATCGAAGAAGGCGGAGTCGATCATAGTTTCAGGAAACGGTGCGAACAGGTGACTGGTCTTCACCAATGTATCTACTGGTTGGTTGATATTGCCGACAAAGACCATCGAAGCGTAGGCGTTGATGGCGTCATGACCTCGGGCGAAGGAGCCAGAGGCCATGTAGTCCTTCATAATCTGCACGCCGTCTTTATCCTTAAAACTAATCCCGGCGACTTCGTCAAATGCGACTACATCCCACAGACTCACGAGCCCCACCATGCGTCGCGCCATATTGTAGAACAGGTTCGCGACCGTAGTCTGGCCACCAGAAATAAGGATGCTGTTCGGGCTAATCTCTTTGTAGATGTGACTCTTCCCAGTGCCGCGTGGCCCGAGTTCACAGACGTTGTAGTTGTTCTCAACCAGCGGAATCATGCGAGCGAGCAAATGCCACTTCACCCGTTCGGTGAAGTTGGTCGGCTCCATGCCGGTGGAGCGCAGCAACACGTCAATCCATTGTTCTTCGGTGAACGCGCGCCGTCCCGCGAACAGTTCATCCAGGTCCATATTGGGCATCTGAATCGGCTTCAGGTCGCGTAAGATGAACGGCGATCCTTTTTGACCTTCCTCGAAGAAGTATTCCAGGGTAACGATGCACCAGATGCCGCCGACCAGCAGCTTCTCGTATTGCTTTACCGTGCTGCTGCCAACCTCGACCCCTTTGACGCCTAAGTTTGCTAAGAACGCCTCATACACGTCACGCTTTTCATTAAGTGAGACGGTGACTTTATCAATAATCTTGAGGCTGCCTCGTTCACGGATGGTAGATTTGACCTTTTCGGCTTCATCGGGACGGACGTAGATCTCCGCGAGGATGCGCTTCACGGTTTGCAGACCATCGTGGATCACTGCTTCATCATTCGAGGCGCAATACAAGCCCAGCAAGTATTCCAGCACGTAGACCGGCACGTTCGCGTCTTCTTTGACAAGCTTCGTCAGGTCTTTACGCACCACACGACCGGCGAAATGGTGGTTGAGGAGGTCGTCTAGACTAGTATCAAGGGTGTTCGTCTCAGAAGTCATCATGGAATGCCCTATCGATGATGACCGGCATGCTTTGCTGTTCGATGCCGGTTTCGAGGTCGCGCAGCACCAGCCGGTACGCTGTTTTCTTGTCATACTGCTGATCTTGCAGGACCAGCACAATTGATTGCTTGCGGTCGTCCATGACGCCCGAAGCGCTCTCGAAAGTGAGCGTCTCAATATTCGTGATCGGCTCTTCACCCTCGTACACCGCTATTTTCAGCGTGATTGGCTTCACTCGCTCACTGACAGGTTCCATCTGAATCAGCTCAAACCGATGCCGATTGGTGGTGATCTTATGATTACTACCCAGCACATGCACAGTGGCAGGTTTGATGCGTGTCTCACTGCGTGCGGCTTTGTCCTTCTTATGCTTGACGGTAATGACCGGCACGACAATCTCTTGCAGCATCGCCCCACCGTGAATGAAGCGGGCTCCGCCCACAAAGTGAAATCTATTGGCGGCTTTCGGAATCCAGAACTCCATATTGCCCTTGGTGCATGCCGTGACTGCTGTAATCCCATGCCACACCGCCTCGTTGTCACGGAGCCGGGTGCCGAGCAGGTGGCGTTTCTTCGCCAACACGGTCCCTTCAGGTTTCTCTGTTAAGCGACTTTTCTCCGGTTCGCCGGGGGCGGACTCGCTAAAGAGAAATCCGTGATCGGCGGTGAGAACGATATGGTTCCCATTGAGACTATTGATGACATAGTTGACCAACTTCGCTAGTTCGTCGATTGCCGCTCGTACTCCAGCAAACGTCTTGTCCTCATCTGTCTCCCCGGTGACGTCAACCGTATCATGATAAACATAGACAACACGTTTGCCGTCAACGAAAGAGCGCCCTTCGTCTTTTTTCTTCGCCATGAGGTCGGTAGCCCAACACGCCAGACCATTCACTGGTTGGAGGATGGCATGCCGCTGGTCAAGGGAATCGATCGGCTTACTGTCGACAAGCACGTCACCGTTGTCCTTGTAGGTGAGCGTGTCGTGCGGCAAGAGGCTGGCCATGCCCAACGGGGTATAGGACGGCAGAACCCCGAGCTGTGAACTGAGGCTCGCTTCGAAGCGGTACATCCCGTTGAGCGCCTGTGTCAGTTCCTGAGCGGCTTCGTAGCGGAAGGCGTCACTGACGATGACGTAGACTTTGCGATTCTCTGCTTCATTGAGTCGGGGCTGCACATGTTTCCGATAAAAGTCGTACTGATTAGGAATCGTTTCAAGCTGCCAGGTGCGTAGGAGTGCGGTCTTGTCCGTGGGATCAATGAATGCACCCCATGCCAGCGCTAACTGGGGGACATACCAGTTCGTGTAGGCGGCTTCGAGGGAATCCCGCAGCGACTTGAGAATATTCCAGCCTTGCGCTTCCGCGTGATCAGCGGCGTCGTAGAAATGGCGGTACAGTTGGTCGAACTGGTACAGAGTCGTTTCGTAGGCGCGATATAGCGCCTCAGCGTTGGGGAAGTCAAAGCCAAGCTGGTGCTGATTACGGAGAGCAAAGAAATCTGCCGCCGCTATCAGGGCATTGTATACGGCATGGAGCGCTTTGCGTGGTACTTCAGGAGCACCAGGTACAGATAAGGAGGCCCAATGTCCGGCTTGACGACGCGTCGCTATCGCGCGGATCTCTTCGGCATTGATGGTGTCCGCTGTCTGCTGTACCCGTTCGCGTAGACTGCTCGCAACGACCTGTTCAACAGCCTGAAACGTCATGACATCGACAAGGTCTTTAATTTCCAAGCCGTGCAGGTGATCGTCCACAGTGATAAGCGATGCTACCGACGTGGATAGCCGGTCATAGCTGCTGCCTTTGCTGTTGCTGTCGCGCCATTGCGCTAGACAGACGATCGCGTTGGCTTTTCCCGCAGAGGGCAAGACAAGATGCTGTAAGGCAGCCGGGACATCAGATTTTAGGTGATACGCATAGTCAGTGACCAGCAAACGAATCAGCAGCTTTTTCAGACTAGGGTCATCCTCAGTATAGCGAAACGCCGCTGCGATCATATTCCAAAAGGGGACAGTCAAGTCGAACTTTTCGAGCTGCGTCCAGATCGCAGGCGGCGTATCAAGATTGATCTCATCGCCATTATCAGCGTAGGCGTGGAATAAAGTACGGACAATAGTGAACAGTTCCGGTTGTTCAGCTTTGACCACGACAGCGATCATCTTGCGGTCGATATCGGTGGAGGTATCACTCCCAGTGACCAGCGGCTTGAGCTTCTGCAAGCGGTCTTTGTTATCGAAGAACTTACGCCGGTCGGCCAGGTGTTGGCGCAAGTGTTGGTGCTCTCCCAGACCAAGCTCATCGAGAAGAATGGAAGCCCGATCGGCGCGAAAGTTGCGACTGTAAAGACGAATATCAAGCAGCCAGTCATTCTCGTAATCAGGTTCTTCAGCTGGCGCGTACAGAAGATATCGGCCTATCGGATCTTCGTGTTCGAGGAGGATTTTCACAGCCAGAGAGCTGATGGTATCGAGTCGGACCACCTGCACCGAAACATCGCTTAGCTGGAGAGAGGCATTGGCCTCAATGAAGTCGAGGAACTCGCGCTCAGGATCATTCCAGAAGACGATTCGACGCTCTTCCTCGTGAAAGACGCGATCAAGCGCAGTGGTGAGT
>CAZUFQ010000584.1:0-4989 GCA_964618735.1 uncultured Enterobacteriaceae bacterium | reverse complement strand
CCAACGCGAAGGCGGTCACCACTGCCGGATTCATTGCAGTATCCTTCGCTGCAGCAATCGCGTCAGGTGGCGCACCGGCGAGTCCTTTGTTGAAGTGCAGTTCGATACCTGAATACCGCGAGCTTGCAAACAATGCGTCGGCGAGACGCTGCTGCGCGTCATTCTCGAGCAGCGACTCGGGCAGCCACAACGACTCGTAACCCCAGATGAACCACGCGCACTGGTCGGTGTTTGCTTTCCACCACACGTTATGAGGTCCCGCGTCGGGCTGCGGATCGAATGCGAAAGCAGGCTGCCCAATCAAGTGGACGAGGCTAAAGTCAAGCAACCCAATCAGCGGATTACCGTTGGGATTCGGAAAAGCGATTTCGGCCCAGTGCTCTTTCCACCACTGCGGGTCCCACCAGTGTCGCGCTGGTATACTCCCGATAACCACCGGCCATTTGAGCGAGTACCCGCCAGGCGAACGCTTGACCCAGTCCAGAAACGGCTGCCAGACCTCTTTCGCCCGCACTGAGTCCATTCCGTGAGCGAGCATTTGAATCTCCAGCGTGTTATTAGGCCCCAGGTGGGCTTGCTCTCCCCACTGGTCGTTAAAGAGATGCTCACGGTAGAAGCTCACAAACTCACGAATCAGGCTCCGGTAGGCATCATCCGACGGCGCCTTGATGGTGAAGTTGACGACGGCGAAGAACTCGGGCAAATCGTGAAGTCGCAGTGTCATCTTGCTGATGACGCCAAAGGCGCCGCCTCCGCCGCCTTTCAGCGCCCAGAACAGATCGGAGTTGGTGCATGCGTTCGCGATGCGAATCTGACCGTCGGCCGTAACGACTTCAGCTTCGAGCAAGCCTGCTGCGGCCGTACCATAGTGTTTCGAATAACTGCCAAAGCCGCCGCTTTGCACCAAACCCGCCAGGCCTACTGTCGTGCATCCGCCGCCCTGCACGTATTTCCCGCCCTGGGTAGTAACCGCGTGGTAGGCCTGCATCCCGATCGTCCCAGCGCCCAGCGTCACAGCGGGTTGCGGTTTGAGCGTCTGCTCGCATCCTTGCGGAACGAAGGCGGAATGCATCGCGATATCATTCATGTGCCGCGTCCAAATGAGCAGCGAATCAGGCGCGTTGGACGTGCCTTGGTAGCTGTGGCCCCCACCCTTGACCACCAGCCGCAAATCATTTTCGCGGGCAAAATTCACGGCCGCAGCAACATCCTGGGTGCTTCTGGCCGCCACCGCGTAAATGCTTGGTTGAGTAGCCCATGCATCGACCCAGCCCAACGTTTGCGTGAGCCCCGGCTGATCACCGATGAAGTATGGATTTTTCAGGTTCTTTGCGACCTGCTTGGCCGCCGCGCTTGCCGGATCAGTTTTGAGAATCGCAAGCGGAAAATTTACGGGAATCAAGTTTCCGCCGACCGCCTCATTGAGTCGCTTCCATGCCTCGGGCGCTGGCCACGCGGCATCGGAAGGACGGCGGCGGCGGAAAATCGTATTCGCCGACAGAGTCGCCGACAAACGGCGCGGCAAAATTGGCAGGAGCGCCGCCGATCCGATGGCCTTCAGGAATGCTCTTCTGTTCATTATGTCCGGCACTCTGAGAAAAGGCTTCTCGTTTCCCACCCTTCACATCGAACTCAGGTCTTAGTAGTCTGTCTGGATGATAAGGTCTGATCGACTGTTGGGCAGAGAGTAACACATGGATATCGACTTCGGCAAAACCGCGCAAGATTATGGTCGCTATCTCTGCTCGGTGTGGGTCTCCTGACCTCACCGAAAGAGTCGATCCCTCTTTCACACTCTCCGTACAGGACGTTTCAAGCAGGAAATCTTCGGCATCGGTACCAATTGTGAGCTGGCTGGGCTAGGATATTTCTTAAGTAGGAGCCTGGAGTAAGATGCCATGGATAGTTCTCTCGCCACTCTCAAAAAATACTACAATGCGTGCCGTCCGGACGAGCCCATTTCGCCAACTGATTCTCGTTGGGTCAACCTAGCGCCGTTGCGCGGTTCCGGCCGAGATATCGTGTCGCAAATGCTCCGGCAAATCGAGCTGGAAGAAAAGTTTGTTACTCTCCTAGTGACAGGTTTTCGTGGCACAGGAAAAACTAGCTTACTTAAAGATTGTCAACAACAGTTAATTGATAGCGGCTACGACGTAGTCTATACAGATGTTGAAGCTGACTACCTTGTCAATTCGTATGAGCCAATTCACATCAACGATGTATTGCTCACCGCAGCCATGGCGTTGGTCGATAAGGACTTTGGACCTGGATATCTCAAACAGCTATGGGAGGATATAAAATCGTTCTCCCAAGCGCCAATTCTTCCAGACGGGATGGAGCTTGAGGTTGGCAAACCGAGGTTTAAGGCCACCCTTGAACGAACCCCAGCCCTCCACGAGCAGCTACGCAAATACGCCAGGGAACGTGCACTCTACGAACAAGTGAGCCAGTTGGTCCAGAGCGCCCAAGCCGCAGTGAAAAGCCGCGAGCGCCAAGGGCTAGTATTGATTCTCGACAGCTTGGACCATCTCAGTGACCCACCAGAAAAGTTAGAGCCAGAGGTCACAGATAGTGTGCTGAAGGTGCTGCGTGACGCGTCCGAACTCCGGCGTCTTCCTGTTCATTTGATTCTCACCGTTCCACCGACCATCCTCCCTTATGCCCACGACCTCCGAGCAAATTACGGGGAGCCATTCATTGTCCCGGAAGCAAAGATTTTTACTCGGGAAGACCAGCGCGACAACTCTGCTTTTTCTACTATGGAAAAATTCGTCGATAAGCGCGTGCCGTTGACCAGTTTTGACACCCTTGCTTCGGTACACTCGCTGATCGCCGCTTCAGGAGGATATTTGCGGGATCTTCTCCGGCTCCTGCGCAACTGCCTCACAGAAGTCGATACTCTACCTATTACCTCAGCTATCGTACAACAGGTAATTACCCACAGCATCTCGCTCAGTGCGGAACTGCCGTTCGAGACTTATCGAGCCGACCTCGTAGCGCTCCTACAAAGTGCAGATCACCGTTTACCGCGCACCGATGATCAACTGCGAAGAATGTACCAGATGATCCGTGACCGCGTCATCTTGCGCTATAGTAACCATGAGCAATGGGAAGGGATTCATCCGCTCGTTCTAGCTCACATCGATCGGGAACTTTTCGATCGCCTAGTGTTTCCTCCTATGACGTAAGCGACATTTTATATTCAAGCGCAGAATGAGGAGTTGCCGTCTATGCAATCTATTACTGACACCGACGGCTCCCTGCTCTATCTAGGCCCCGACAACGAGCAGGAATGGTCGCGTCTTCGCCGCGCAATTAAACTAACGGAAGGGTTTGCGCTTCACCTAATTTCCGTCCAAGATCCTGCTACGACTACTGAACTCATCCGTCGTCTGCAATATGGCCTCTCTGACCGTGCAACGTATCACTTGACTGCAGCAGACAAGACCAAACTAGACGTCGCAGAGCTTTTACAAGCTATGGCCAATTTATCCTCAGAAGCACTGGTGATTCTCTCAGGGCTGGATGAGCACGGGTTGCCAACCGACTTCTGGGTGCGGTTTAATGAGCGCCGTAACCTCTGGCAACGGCACAGTCCGTATGTCCATCTGTGGTTTGTGAATAGCAACATTCGCCAGCAGATTCGCACGCAAGCGCCAGACATTTACTCGATTCGTTCCCCTGATTTTTTGTTCACGCTTCCTCCCTCTACTCAAGAACGATTTTCGGAACGAGTCTCCGTTCTCTCTTCACCCTGGATGGGGACAGCAGACAGCCTTCTCGCTGAGGCTAACCTATTCGCCACGGATCAGACACCGACGGGTCGCCTCTTGTATTGCCGTGCGCTTGTTTCCGTAGCTCAACGTTTGCGGTTCGAGGATCGCTTAAACGAAGCGCTCCAGATCATCCGACGAGGTCTTGCTCTTGCTCAAGAACAGACTATGACGGACCTCCAAGCGACTTTCCTCTTCGAACTGGGGGTAGCAGAGCATCGCTTCGATCAATTGTCCGAAGCGCAAGCCCATTACGAAGAAGCCCTATCTCTTTATCGCCAGGAGACAAACGTTATAGGGGAAGCCAACACGCTACAAGCTCTAGGGGACTTAAAGCTCCGGCTAGCCGACCTAGCTGGAGCCCGGGTAGCTTATGAAGCCGCGTTGCCCATCTATCGGGTCCTCCAGACTCGGCTGGGGGAAGCTAACACGCTGTTAGCTCTGGGGGACTTAAAGCTCCGGCTGGCCGACTTGGTGGGCGCGAGGGCAGACTACGAAGCGGCATTGCCCATCTATCGCACTATCCAAATGCGGCTGGGGGAAGCCAATTGCCAGCAATGCCTGGGGAATTTGCTTGCTGCTGAAGGACGGCTGAAAGAAGCAATGGAGGCGATGCTTGCTGCGTTGACGATTCACCTTGACATTCGCGACACGCTCAGCTGTGGTAGTGACCTGGGGTTCCTGGGTCGGGTCCTTCAGAGAGCCGCATCCCACAAGCAAGCTATCCTCTGCTTTGAGGAGACAATTCATATCTATCGGGCTATTCATAAGTCTTTTGACCAAGCCCTAGCGCTCTGGGACCAAGGTCAGAGTCTCAGAATACTGGAGGAGAAGGCTGGAGCTTTGGCCGCCTTGTGGCAGGCGCGGGACATCTTTCACACTATCCAAGACTCGTCGGCGGCAGCGCTGGACGCCCTCTTTGCGCAACTGGAGCAACAAGATCCCGAGAACTATTCGCAGTTCATGGCTGAATTACAAACACGGGCGGAGGAAATACGCCAGGAGGCTGTGACAAAGGTCAGGGAAGCGGCCGGTGATGCTCCTCTGATTCAGCAAATCCACGCTGCAGTGCGTAAGCTTCTCGCTTCGGAAGACCAGGCCTCGTAGGATCAGCTCTGCCCCTGGGAGAGGAAAAAGCCATGGACATCGACTTCGGCAAGACCGCACAAGATTACGGTCGCTATCGCGCCGGGTTTCCTGACGAACTGTTTACGCG
>CAZUFQ010000583.1:0-4997 GCA_964618735.1 uncultured Enterobacteriaceae bacterium | reverse complement strand
CAAAAAGATATGTGTCCCGACGCTCACCCTAGTCAAAACAGCAAAAGCCTATTTTACTTATAATCTTCAAACCAAGACTTATGGAGGCCAATTCCAGTTTACATTCCCTAGTTTGAAAGCGGAAGGAAAAAAATGGGGTATTCCCTATTCCTTCACTTACACCCCACCACCCTACAAGATTAGTCTTGATACGATCAAATCCCTGGTTGAGGGAAAGCTTTCTCTTGAAGAGATCGCAGAGTTGATCCCAAATCCTCTCCCGAATTTGTTCCGAGTTGAGCCTAGTAACGATTACCAGAAAGTGAAAGAAGCATATACAGCCCGGTGGGGAGAAGCGAACGTATATTTTGCCAGTAAAGACTTCGTAAAGTGGGCAGCGCCGGAGAACCGAATTCCTGAGTGGGGTGCAGAACTTATCCTAACCGGAGGAGCGGCCAGCGAACACATTATGGAACAGGTCAAAGGAAAACTGAAGGAGCAATGGGATGCTATTCAGGCCTGGCTGAAGAGGAAGACTGGGCTCCAGGCGGGGGCTCTTCTAGAAATGATATTCAGTGGGAAACGTTTTACCTGGCCTTATCTTGCCGCCGTATTCCAACCTGTACAGTACCGACAGCAGTATTACTTTTTTGGGAAGCACATCTCTAAGTTTGATCGGAGTCAGAACCATGCCGCCTTTGTTCTTATTTGGCAATGGGGCAATCCGCAAACTGTGGATGACTTCGTCACAGCACGGATTAAGGAACTTGAGAGAGGCATCGAAGACGAACTCTGTCAACAACTAGAGGGAACAGTTTCCTGCGATGAGATAAGTAAAGGGTTTGCTCTCCATGGAGTGGATTATGCCAGGCAACTTTTCTCCGAGATCGCAACTAATCTTTATCGCGAAGTCTATGGATCAAATGCTATCCCTACCGAGGTTGAGATTGCAGAGATAACAAATGATCTCGCCAACGGCCTCTCTTATGCAGAGGTGCGGGCAAAAGTAAAGGCAACGAGACTAGCAATCTTGCGAAAAGAGCGAGCGATCCAATTCCTCCTCAGTTCTTATATGATGACTCACCACAAACAGTAATCCTGATGGCATAGCCTAGACAAAGCGCAACGCAATCCAGAGTCAATATGCTCTGGATTGCATCCGGGCTACGGCGCTTCAGCCGCCAACAGCTTCGTCAGGAAACAACCGCAATAAATCTGCTAAACGAATGATCGAAATACCCTGAAATTTTTTGAGCTGACGAAGGTGGCGATCACCACTGACAATGAGATCCGCCTGGGCCGCCAAAGCGCACTCCAGAATGCGATTGTCAGGCTCATCAGCTAAAATGTGCACGTAAACAGGCGGTCTGAGAACCTTTGCCGCACGGCTAATCAGCTTCAACGCAGCTCTAATGTCTGTTTCCTCTTGAGAGAATTTTTCTCGTAACTTCTGAGCTGTTTCAGTCAAAATGAGGACAGAGGTAAATAGTGAAACTTTTTTACGCTGGGCGAGAAGGAAGGCTCTTTCCCCTTGGCTGCCAGGAACGAGAAACGCCGAAATGAATATGTTCGTGTCGAACACTACCCGCATCAGCGGTCCTCAAAAACGATTTGTTCCACTTTCTGTTCCGTGAAAACTCCTTTTTGCCGTGCCTTTCTAGCCATTTTTCGTTGGAGACGAAAGAAGTCTTCCTCTTCGAGTTTTTCTTTGTACGCTTCGACCATCCGACGAAACAATTCACTTTTATTGAGGCGCTGGCGGGCGGCTAGTTGCTCGTATTCCTCGGCAAGCTCTGGAGCAACGGAAAATCCTACAACCTTCGTGCGGCGGCTCATATCTTCCTCTCTCTGATTAAACTCAGTTAAACCGTAGGTCGGACGGTCAAAGAATACAAGACCTTTCAGATAAGAAGACTTCTCTCCATAGGCCTGGATTATATACGGGCAACAACGTTCCTTAGGCTTTGCATTCTTCCGCTTACCTCACTTTGCTTTTCACCCTTTGCCCCCTAAAGTAGAGGCATGTACGGCTTTCACGGTCGCTTGCTCCATATCGACCTTTCTTCTGGAGCTTTTGCTTGGCGCGATCTCAAAGAAGCGCAACTACGGTCTGTGCTTGGCGGCATCGGCCTTGGCGCACGCTTATTGTACGACTACGCCCCACAGCAAGCTGATCCGTTTGCGCCGGAGAATCCGCTTATCTTCGCCAGCGCCCCGCTCGTGGATACTGGACTGACAACCACCGCGAAATTCGCCGTGGTGACAACTTCGCCGCTCACCGGTTTCATTGCTGATTCCCTGTCATCAAGCTTCTTTGCTCTTGAACTAAAACGTATTGGCATAGACGCCATTGTCATCACCGGCGCAGCGGCAGAACCGGTCTACCTGTGGATCACGAATGACACGGTTGCAATCCGCACAGCTCGTCATCTATGGGGGCAAAGCGCACGTGAAACCGAAGCGACATTACAGGAAGAATTGCCAGATGAAGAGTTTCGCGTAGCCGCCATTGGCGTCGCTGGAGAACGAAGAATTCGTTACGCAACCATCAGCAACGAAGGTCGCCACGCCGGGCGTGGCGGCGTCGGCGCGGTCATGGGTGCGAAAAACTTGAAAGCGCTGGCATTACATGGCGCCTGTCGCGTGTTGGTTGCCGATCCTTCTGGGGTCACCGCAATTGCGGAAGGACTCCGTCAGAAAAGCCTGGGCTCTCTCACAGCCAAGTACCGTGAGATCGGCACGGTAGCGAACTTGGCGGTGTTCAATCGCTTGGGCGTCTTGCCAACCCGCAACTTCCAACAATCGACCTTCGCTCATACGGAAGCGCTCAGTGGAGAGACGTTGCTGACAGATTCCTTCAGCCGTGCGCACGGCTGCGCGTCTTGCACAATCCGCTGTGAACGCTTGTTTAAATCGTTAAACGGTGAAGAACAACGCCTCGAATACGAGACGCTCTTTTCTCTCGGGCCTCTGTGTGGGATCGAGAATCCTGAGGTGGTCCTGCAGGCTGCGCAACTGTGTGACCACTACGGCCTCGACACGATCAGTACTGGAGGCACTATCGCTTGGGCTATGGAGTGCTCCGAAAAAGGCTTGCTGCCAGGCGCCGCAAAGCTGAACTTACGTTTCGGTCATGCAGAAGCGTTGCTCGCAGCCATTCCTGCGATCGCCAACCGCACCGGCATCGGCACACTGCTCGCTGAAGGGTCCCGCCAGGCAGCAGCGCATCTTGGCGGAGAAGCCGAGCGTTTAGCCATTCACGTCAAAGGCATGGAGCTGCCTGGCTATGAACCGCGCGGGTTAAAAACCATGGCGCTGGGGCTCGCAGTAAGTCCACGGGGCGCTTGTCACAATCGTTCTGGCGCCTATGAAGCCGACTTCTCTGGACAGGTTGACCGCCTCCAAGCTGATCCCAGTCGCGGGGACTTAGTGGTCGCCTCGGAGGATTTTGCTGCGGTGTTGGATTCGCTCATCGTCTGTAAATTTCTCCGGAAATGTTTCAGTGATTTTTACTCCGAGGCGGCGGATCTGTTACAAAAAGTGACGGGATGGCCTTATTCTGCTGCTGAACTGCGGAGGACTGGAGAACGTATCAACACAATAAAAAAGCTTTTCAATCAGCGTCAGGGCTGGCAACCTACCGATGATTGGTTACCGCCCCGTTTGTTGACAGAATCCCTCGCGACGGGTGTTGCCGCAGGCGTCCATTTAACTGCCCCCGAGTTGCGCGGTATGATTCAAGGGTATTATAAAGCCCGAGGATGGGACGAACAGGGATTCGTGCTAGACACGAAGCTGCAAGAACTCAACTTAGACAAAGCAGGACAAGAGTTATGACAACCACGCAAGTACAAGAAGACGTACGGATGCTGACGCTCACAATCGATGGACAAACGATCGCCGTTCCCGAAGGCACGACCATTTGGGACGCCGCGCGAAAACTCGGCATCTCGATTCCCGTGTTGTGTCATGACCCCCGCCTCGCTCCGGTTGCGGTGTGTCGCGTCTGCGCCGTTGATGTCAAAGGCGCACGGGTTGCACAGGCAGCCTGTATCCGTCAGGTCGAGGCGGGCATGGAAGTCACCACCCATTCCGACCGCATCGAACGGTCGCGCAAAATGCTCGCCGAGTTGTTGTTAGCCGATCATCCCACGCCCTGCGCAAAACACCAGAAGAACGGCAATTGTGAGTTAGAGTTGCTCGGAGAAAAATACGGTCTCCTGCAACCTCGTCGCAGCGCCTCTCAAAAAGTCACACAAAGTGAAGTACGCTTCCGTCCGCACGTGGTCGAAAACGGTCATGACCCCTCTTCTCCAGTCATTGCCGTCGATCACAACTCCTGTATCCTCTGTGACCGCTGCATCCGCGGTTGCGATGACATCCAAAACAATGAAGTGATCGGACGCACCGGCAAAGGTTCACACGCTCACATCGGGTTCGATCTGAACTTACCAATGGGCGAATCGACGTGCGTATCGTGCGGCGAATGTGCTGCAGTGTGCCCCACCGGCGCGTTATTCAACAAGTCGTTGACTATTGATATAGCGCTACCGCAAACCCAAACAATCGATTCGGTGTGTCCCTATTGCGGCGTGGGGTGCGCAATTCGATACCACGTCAAAGACAATAAGATTGTGCAAGTCAGCGGTCGCGAGAGCCCGGTGAACCACGGTCGTCTTTGTGTGAAAGGGCGCTACGGTTTTGATTATGCCCTGCATCCACAACGCTTAACTGTTCCTCTCATTCGTCGCCCGGAGGCTTACCCTAAAGGTCCACTCTCCGAGGACGTGCGTGGAGAGGACGGCCAATGGCAACGCAAACCTGGCGGGATCGTCGATTATGCGGAAGTGTTGCCTGCGTTTCGCGAAGCCACGTGGGAAGAAGCCCTTGACTTGGTCGCCTCGCGCTTGAAAGGCATTCGTGACCAACATGGGCCAGGCGCGCTCGCTGGTTTTGGATCGGCTAAATGTTCAAATGAAGAAGCGTACCTCTTCCAGAAACTGATTCGCGCAGCCTTT
>CAZUFQ010000582.1:0-5020 GCA_964618735.1 uncultured Enterobacteriaceae bacterium | reverse complement strand
AAGCCGGAAAAAAATTGGTAAGGCAACGGCGAAAATTCCCCCCGACCTTAGCCTGGCACAGGAAAAACAATTTGAGCATGACGAGTTACCTCGGTATCGTCTTTGTGCGTCACGGCGATGACCCGTCTCCCTAATGCGCGCGCTGTCACCGCCAAGTCGCCCGCCCGCCAATGGGAGCGGCCCGGCGGAGCAATCACGAAAACAGGCATATCGATAGGATAAGCAAACCGTTCCACGTGCCACCACTCTTCCAAATCCTGCCCCATGGCAAAAATGCCCGCTGCCTCGACCACCTTCGCCGCGCTGAAGAGAGCTGTACCGTAACTTGGTCCACTGCCCGCTATGACCAGCATCGAGGTATCGGCAATCATGTTTGCGGCCTCGCAGCACCGGTCCTTAATGGCGTCGTTGGTCGCCTCCACCATATCGGCGAGCGCGGCAAGTTCCTGGCGCAAAGCGTCTGCTTCATTTTGATGAAGTGCGTTGTGCGTTTCACCCAACTGAATCGCGACTAGGAACATGCCCAGCAGACTGGCCTGATAGGTGCGAATGCCCGGAGACCGTTCTCTTGGCGGCGCTTCGACGACGATGGTACGATCCGCCGCCTGCGTCACTGCGCTATTGGGCGTTCCAGTAAGGGCAATGGTTAAGGCGCCGTGTTCCTTGGCGCGTTCGATGGCTTGCACTACACGCTTGGTGCCACCGGAGGCGGAGGTGGCGATCACCAGGGTCCGCTGTGGCGCCGTGGGGCGCATCCAGGCCGCGCCATAATCCAGAAAACGTTGTGCGCTCAACGGCGCGCAGCTCACATCGGCAATCGCCTCAAAGGCCATTTCGGCGGCGCAGGAGGCATGGTAGGAATCCCCGTCCCCCGTCAGGTACACCTTGTTCACTGCTTGCCACTCCGACGGGGTGAGGACAGAACGAATCTGCTCAGTAAACGGGCGCGTCAACGCGCGCAAATCACCCGCCAGTCCTTCTACTTGCCTGATCATCACCTCCGGTTTAAGCGGCTCCATTATTGTATCCTTTCCCATACTTTATCGTTCCAGCCCACGCACAATATCGACATACGCCTTCACTCGCTCAACATCAATTTGTCCGCCCCAGCCGCCACGCTCCAGGCAGGTCCCCACAAATGCCCCGTCCGCCGCCCCCAGCAGTCGCGCTGCGTTTTCGTGGTTCGTGTAGCCCGCCAAAATAATGGGCAGCCCCGGCGCGGCTTTGCGCACCGAGGCGATCATCTCTAGCGTTTTCTTTTCATCAGGGTCGCCCAGCGATACGGCGTCCGCTCCTACGTGTCTTGCGCTCCGCGCCACCTCCGCTGTGGGTTTCGCTTCACCAAACCATTTGAAGTGCATCGAGTCTACTTCAGCGATGACTTTGACATCCCACGCGTTAATCTTGTTGCGATATTCCATCACATCGAGTGGATTGGCCTCGACCATACCATGCGTGGTGAGGGTCATGCCCACCACCGCGCCGGCGCGAATAAAGGTTCCTCCTGCGACCTTCGCCACCGCCAACGAAGCTTTCAGCGCGTTGCGCATCAGTTGCACCCCGATTTGGAACTCTGCGCCCGTTGCTTGGGCGATGGCGTGTACGATTAAACCCATGGCGGTTGTACGCGCTGGGTCGGATTCGTCTTTGACACTGTAAATACGATCTACAGTCTGCACCAAACAGCCGTCCGCCCCGCCGACGTAGAGGGCGTGCGCCGATTGGACGGCAGTGTCAAGAGTTTGCTTGAAGCTGTCTTCTTTATAAAATAGCGTGCCGGGCAGCGGTTGCAGGTGAATCATGCCCAGCACGACTTTGCGTTTGCCGAGGGTGGTAAAATCTCGCATGGTGATCCCTCCTCAAGATGCGCACCCGTCGGCGCATCGCTCCAACTTTGCGGCGGTCAGTGTACCACTCAGAGAAATAGTCCACGATTATACCCGGTCATAACGGTTTTGTCGCAACGTACAATTAGACGGCGCATCCTACCCTATCAAGGACTAGCGTAAGCGAAACCACCTCGGTAGAACTACAATAGTCTGTTGGCGAAGGCTAATTACTGAGAAATAAAGGAGGGAAACCATATGCCGTTCACAAAACTCAATGGCATTGATTTGTATTATGAAGTGCATGGAGAAGGCCCGGCGCTCGTATTGGCCCATGGCGGCGGAGGAAGTCATCTGAGCTGGTGGCAACAAGCACCAGTGTTTGCGCAATCGTATAAAGTCGTGACCTTTGACCATCGCAGCTTTGGGCGGTCATTCGATACGCCAGACGGGCCGGGGCCGCAGGCGTTCGTCGAGGATTTGACCGCCTTGCTTGACCACTTGGACATTCAAAAGGCGACTGTGGCTGGCCAGTCTATGGGCGGCTGGACCGTCTGTGGCTTTGCATCTGCGCACCCGGAGCGGACCAATGCCTTGATCTTGTGCGACACCACTGCCGGAATACACACCGCCGAAGTGGCGAAGTGGCAGGCCGAAACCCGTGAACGCGCCGGAGGGGACCTGAAGCAAATTCTCCGCAACGCCTACTCACATTCTTATCCGGAACGACAGCCTGCGATGTGTTTTCTTTATCAACAGATTTCTGCGCTCAATACCGGCGTCTCTCCCAAGCTTGTGCCTTCACTGTTTGGCATCACGCACAACGTTCGTCCGATCGTTGAGCGGAAGATCCCAACCTTGTTGCTCGTAGGAGAAGAAGATGTGCTCACGCCGCCAGCAGCAATGGCGAGCGTTGCCGCGCAAATTCCCCAGGCGCGCTTTGTGAAAGTTCCACAAGCTGGGCACTCCGTCTATTTTGAACGTGCAGACGAGTTCAATCGTATCGTCAGCGAGTTTTTTCGGGAGCAGGTGCGGTAAGGAGAATGGTCTTTATTCAGAGCGAATTGCAAGTAGATTAACTACAGACTGGATTCCCGCTTTCGCGGGAATGACGTTGCTGAGAGGTTAGTTTCCGTCATGCCCGCGCAGAGCCTGCCCCCGCGAAGGCGTGGGGCGGGCATCCAGGGATTTTGCTTGTATGGTCAATACAACCGCAAGCTGTTCTCGATCTATATGCGGAACACACCAAGATTTGGAGTTTGGTGTGCCACGGTTAGCTTGCTAACCGTGTAGCCACTTACACTGTCGGACAAGCCGACAGTGGCACACAAACAGGGAGTGTCCTCTTCGAATCCATATCTTGGTGTGCCTTCCATATAGGATAGGCCCTTATCAACCTTACGCTGCGGCGTCAGAAGCAGCTTCGCTCCTCATGATCACCGACGGCTCAATATCAAGCGTGGTCACACGCCGGAGTTCACGGCGATACGTCATATCGGCAAAAGGTCGTGCGCGATGCATGGTCGCACGATTATCCCAAATCACAAGGTCGCCGGCGCGCCATGCATGTCGATAGACAAATTCCGGCTGTGTGGCGTGCTCTATCAACTCGTGCAGGAGCAATCGCCCCTCGGGCACGGGCCAATCAACAATGCGCGAGGCATGCGATGCAAGATACAATGAGTGGCGTTGCGAGCGCGGGAAGGCGCGGATAAGCGGATGGATCGCTCCCGCTAATTTTTCTTGCTCGTTTTGAGAAAACTCGAACCCGAGGGTTTGCCGTGAGTAGGCAATCGAGTGATGAACACGTAAGCCTACAAGCTGGTCCTTCATCTCCGGAGGCAGCGCATCGTACGCCGCCCGCATATCAGCGAACTCGGTGTCCGCCCCGACTGGCGGGATCACTCTTGCCGAAAGTAGCGAGTAGCGTCCCGGTGGGTCTTGGAAGGATGCATCGGTGTGCCACAAGCGGTTTCCCAATCCATACATGCGACGGCGGTCGTCGGACTTCAGGATCTCTCCGTTTTCGTCGAGATTGGAGATGTCGCCCAGCGCTTCACTACCAAGGCGGCTTTGTTGTAAAGCGCTGATTCCCGTCTTCGTATGCAGTTGACCATCGAGACGTTGCGCAAAGGCGATCTGTTCCTCGTCAGCAAATTGCTGATCATGAAAAATCAGAATGCCGTACTCATCCATTCCGGCCCGAATCTGCGCCAATGTCTCGGGGTCGTGCACCAGACGAAGATCGACCGGGCTGACTTCAGCAACGAAATGCCGATGAAGTTTGCGAAATGTCAGGACCATGGGTGCACCTTTCTTGCTACCTCGGAAGAAGATACTGCTCCACTACACTGATTTTGAAGGGTTTGGTTTCGTCATGCCAGCGCAGGCTGGCATCCAGGAAAAAGTAGCACCTGCCTCCGGTTATGTCTCCTGGATTCCGGGTTTCGCGGTGCTCGCCCGGAATGTTCATGCATCTGCGAGGCGCCCTTGAACATGAAAAGAGTACGAAGGGTTCCTTCTCTTTACCCCTCACCCTCACCCTCTCCCCCAAGGGGCGAGGGGATTTTCGGAAGTTGTTTCTTAGCTCTTGTTCGCAGACGTTGCCCAACCTTCCTGGATCGGCACGAAGTGGAAAAAGGAGCAGTCCCGCTCGACAAACTTCCATTTCCCATTCTCGCGCCGAAAGCGGTCTTCATAATAGCCGGACCCGATCATGCTCTTATTGCCCCTGGTAATACGCACCTCGATCGAGCAGGTGCCGGTCGCCTCGTCCCCCGCTAATGTGATGAGATGATTATGAATACAGGGCAGTGCGAAATTTCGCTTAATCGCACCGTAAAACTTGTCCAGCTCCGCGCGCCCGCGCACGACGGTTGGCGGTTCGTTCGGGTTGAGGCGATTGATAAAAGCGCCATCGTCCGTAAACAACGCCGCCACTTTGTCGCCCTCCCCTCGGGCCACGCCATGGGCATAACGAGCAGTGAGTTCCTTAATCTCTTCCCGATCTGCGAGTTCTTGTACTTGCTGTTCCAACGTCTTCATTTGGGACCCTCCTTTGTGGTTGTGATTTTTACCCTGCCCCCAATTGAGGGAAGGAGTCAAGAGCCGTTCACGAGAAGATTCGGTTTCACGCCTCCTCCGTCTCCTCTATCTTCCCTGTGAAGCTTGCCGCTCGCGCCATCCACGCTCGT
>CAZUFQ010000581.1:0-5035 GCA_964618735.1 uncultured Enterobacteriaceae bacterium | reverse complement strand
TTGTGTCACATTGGTCGGAGACACATCACGGATTTTGATCCAACCATCGAGGATGAGAGTTGGAGTGCTGTCCACTTGATAGGAATCGGCTTGCGTAATGTTCCGCTCCACTTCCGCCGCACCGCCATTGCTCTCCAATTGGTTCAGCAAGAGTTCTGGAGCAAGTCCAATGCTATCGGCAACCTTCGCGAGCCCATCTTTGCTAGCGGTGTCGATTTCCTCCTCAAAATGAGCGTGGAACAGGGCGTTCTGCATAGCTTCACCGAAGCCGAGTTCATGGGCAATGACGTAAGCACGAGCTGCGAGGAGTGAATCCGGATGGGCAAGGGGAACGCCAAGAAAGTGGACTTCAAGGCGATTTCCGTACTTTTCTCTCAGGAGAGGGAAGATATGAGTTGTCGCGTTATAACAAGCAGGACAGTGAAAATCTTCGAAAACAGTCACAAAGATCTTGTCAGGCTGGGCATTCTCGGGGGCGCGGCGAACAAATACATAGGAACCAGGAATGGAGAGATATTGATCCATAAGATCTGCCGTTTCGCCGTGCCCAGGCAAAAGCAGCATGACACACATCAGTATGATGGGCCAAAGGACCATAAGTGGCTGGGGATCATAGGAGCCGCGCCAAGAAAGCGCAATAGTGGGGAAGCTTGCAATAGCCCGTTGGGTTCTGCCGGAAGCAATGAGAGCAGTCCGCGAACTGCTCTCACAAAGAAGGATGTTGTCAGCGGTAGGTCCGAGTATTCGGCTTACGCCGCCAACTGTCGCAACACATACGGCAAAATGCCGCCGTGCCGGTAGTATTCGATTTCGATGGGAGTATCGATACGCAATGTAACAGGCACGTTTTCGGTCTGGTTGTTAGCATGATGAATGACCAATGTCACATCTTGTCGAGGTTTTGGATTGGCGCCGAGACCGACCAGATCAAACGTTTCAGAGCCGTCGAGCTTGAGTGTCTGCGCGCTCACTCCATCTTTGAACTGACAGGGCAGCACGCCCATACCCACTAAATTGCTGCGATGAATACGCTCGAAACTTTGCGCCACCACAACTTTGACTCCCAGAAGTTGAGCCCCTTTGGCGGCCCAGTCGCGCGAACTGCCCGTGCCATACTCTTGGCCGGCAAGAATGATCTGAGGCGTTCCCGCCGCCTGATATTTCATGGCCGCATCGTAGATGCTCATCTGTTCGCCGCCGGGCTGGAATTTGGTCACGCCACCCTCTGTGCCAGGAACCATAAGGTTTTTGATCCGCACGTTGGCGAACGTACCGCGCGTCATCACGCGGTCGTTCCCGCGTCGTGAGCCATAGCTGTTGAAATCAGCGACAGCGACGCTGTGCTCCTGCAAATAGAGTCCCGCCGGAGAAGTGGCTTTGATCGATCCTGCCGGACTAATATGGTCAGTCGTGATCGAATCTCCGAAGATCGCCAGTGCGCGTGCGCCGGTGATGTCACTGATCGTCCCTGCAGACATGCCAAAGTTTTCAAAAAATGGCGGCTCTTGAATATAGGTAGAATCCGGGTCCCACTGGTAGACGGCCCCTGTACTGCTGGGAATCTCATTCCACAGCGGATTTTCAGCAGAAAAATTCGCATAAAGGCGACGGTAGGTCGCAGGATCGAATGCGGTTGCCATTGAGTCGCGAATTTCCTGCAGGCTTGGCCAAATCTCGCGCAGGTATACGTCTTTACCATCTTTGCCCTTGCCGAGTGGCTCGGTGCTCATGTCGATAGTGACACGACCGGCTAAGGCAAAAGCGACAACTAAGGGTGGGCTCATCAAAAAATTGGCCTTAATGCTTTGATGGACGCGCGCCTCGAAGTTCCGGTTGCCGCTGAGCACCGCGGCGCCAATGACATCGTTTTTGACGACGACATCTTCAATATGAGCGTCTAAAGGTCCAGAATTACCGATGCAAGTAGTACACCCGTAACCGACAGTATTGAATCCGACCTGATCGAGATATGGCTGCAGCCCTGTTTTCCGGAGATACTCTGTGACCACTCGTGAACCTGGACCGAGCGAAGCTTTGACAGTCGGTTTACGAGTTAAGCCTTTTTCCACTGCTTTTTTCGCGAGGAGCCCAGCTGCCAACATCACACTAGGATTCGAGGTATTCGTGCACGAGGTAATTGCTGCGATGAGGACATCGCCATTCCCCACATCACCTAGCGGGGCACCGCCGTTGGGAATGGCGAAGCGTTGCGCCATCGACGCTGCTGACTTGTTGTAGCCGTTTTCATTAATTGGTTTGCTAAACAGTTCAGTGAACTTGCTCTTTAAATTAGTCAATTCAATGCGATCCTGAGGGCGTTTCGGCCCAGCGACACTAGGCTGCACATCCGCAAGGTTCAGTTCGAGTACTTGGCTATACTGACACTCGCCTTTACCTGGGATGCCAAACAAACCTTGGGCCTTGAAATAGTTACGAAAGGCGGTGATTTGCTCATCGGTGCGACCAGTAGCCTTCAAGTAATTGCAGGTCTCTTCGTCTATCGGAAAAAACCCCATCGTAGCGCCATACTCAGGAGCCATATTGGCGATGGTGGCGCGATCGGTCACCGGCAAACTCGCCGCTCCTGCACCATGATATTCGACGAATTTTCCCACGACATTCGCTTTACGCAAGAGTTGGGTAAGATGCAGCACGAGGTCGGTTGCCGTCACTCCTTGCTGTAAGGAACCGGTCAGATGCACTCCCACAACGTCGGGGGTAAGGAAGTAGACCGGTTGCCCAAGCATGCCAGCTTCAGCTTCGATGCCGCCGACTCCCCAGCCGACGATGCCAAGTCCATTGATCATGGTGGTGTGGGAGTCCGTACCTACGAGCGTGTCTGGATAGTAGACTCCGTCTTTTTCCAGGACACCGCGCGCCAGATATTCCAGGTTGACCTGATGGACAATCCCAATCCCCGGCGGCACCACTTTGAAGGTGTCAAACGCTTGCATGCCCCATTTGAGGAATTGGTAGCGCGGGCGGTTGCGCTGAAACTCAAGTTCCATGTTTTTCTGCAAGGCGTCCGGCGTGCTTGAATAATCTACTTGAATAGAGTGGTCAACCACCAAATCCACCGGCACCAGCGGCTCGATCAGCTTGGGATCTTTGTTGAGCTTAGCAACTGCAGAGCGCATAGCCGCAAGATCGACGAGCAATGGGACACCTGTGAAATCCTGTAACAGTACACGGGCGACAACGAAAGGGATCTCTCCGGTGCGTTCCTCGTTCGGGCTCCACTTGGCGAGCGCACGGACGTCATCCTCGGTAATCTTCTTGCCGTCGCAGTTGCGCAGCACGGACTCCAACACGATACGGATACTCACCGGAAGCCGCGCAATCGGGCCAATTCCTTCTTTTTCTAATTGGGGAAGGGAATACAGTTGGCCAGTGCGACCATCACCCGCCGTAAAACTCTGAAACGTATTGAAAAGATTATGTGGCATTATGTCTCCCTGTCGCGATGCATGTATGCCGCCAGCGTTCATCCGTTGGCTGAGCACGGTGTAGACTTGATACGGCATGTATCTGGTGCAGTGTTATATCCCTCTAGGGGGAAAGGCAAGGCGGCCTTTTCTTGCCGCGTAGAGGTATGCGATCATAGCGAACACATCATGAGGGAGAATGTAGTTTATGAACGATGTCGCTACTGATGAGAAGTTACACGAAGGCGCTGAGGAGGCAACCGAAGCCCGGCAGTCGTTAGATTTTATTCGTGAAATTGTCGCCGCAGATAACAAATCAGGCAAACACGGCGGGCGAGTGGTGACCCGGTTTCCCCCAGAACCGAACGGCTATCTTCACATTGGGCATGCGAAATCGATCTGCCTCAACTTTGGCATCGCACGCGAGAACAACGGAGTGTGCCATCTGCGCTTTGACGACACCAATCCCACCAAAGAAGATGTTGAGTATGTAGACTCTATCAAAGAAGTCGTCCACTGGTTAGGGTTCGATTGGGGCGACAAGATGTTCTACGCCTCGGACTACTTCGAGCAGCTCTATCAGTATGCGGTCCAGCTCATTAAGAACGGCAAAGCCTATGTTGATGATTTGAGTCCTGACGAGATGCGAGAATACCGCGGCCCCTGGAATGAACCTGGCAAAAACAGCCCTTACAGAGCGCGTTCGGTTGAGGAGAATCTCGATCTGTTCACACGCATGCGAGCTGGAGAGTTTGAGGAAGGAAGCCGTACGCTACGAGCGAAAATCGACATGGCCTCGCCCAACATCAATATGCGCGATCCAGTGATGTACCGTATTCTCAAAGCGGAACATCATCGCACGGGAAACGCATGGTGCATTTATCCCATGTACGACTTTGCTCACTGTGTATCCGATGCGATCGAAGGCATCACCCACTCTATTTGCACGCTGGAGTTTGAAGATCACCGTCCGTTGTACGATTGGTTTTTGGACGAACTACACACACCACATCATCCGCAGCAGATCGAGTTTGCGCGGGGCGAGTTGACCTATACGATGACGAGCAAACGTAAGCTCTTATCCCTGGTCAAAAGCGGGCAGGTGCACGGGTGGGACGATCCACGCATGCCGACGCTCGTTGGCTATCGTCGCCGCGGCTACACCTCCGAAGCGATTCGCAGCTTTTGGCAACGCCTTGGTGTCTCCAAAAGGAACAGCACGGTTGAGGTGGCGATGTTGGAGCACGAGATTCGTGAAGATCTGAACAAACGTGCGTTGCGGGTGATGGCGGTTTTACATCCAATAAAAGTCATCATTGACAACTACCCAGAAGGGAAAGTCGAGGAACTAGACGCTGTCAACAACCCGGAAGACGCCAGTGCAGGCACAAGGAAAATTCCTTTCTCGCGGGAACTGTACATCGAGCGTGAGGATTTTATGGAAGACCCGCCGAAAAAATTCTTTCGGCTAGGCCCCGGACGCGAAGTACGGCTCCGGTACGCATATATCATCAAATGCGAGCGGATCGTAAAAGATGACAAGACTGGCGAGATCGTCGAACTGCATTGCACCTACGACCCGCAAACTCGCAGTGGCGGCTCTGCTGCGG
>CAZUFQ010000580.1:0-5038 GCA_964618735.1 uncultured Enterobacteriaceae bacterium | reverse complement strand
CAATGGCTGCTTTGCGACGCTGGTGGGATTGTTCGAACGTGATCGGCGCGGCGCAGGCGTCTCTATCGATCTCTCTCACGTCGAGGGGCTCTTGCCGATGAACGCCGAAGCGCTGCTCGATTACACCATTAACAGCGTTGTGCAAGGACAGCGAGGGAATCGCCATCCGACGATGGCTCCACATGGATGTTACCCTTGTCAAGGCGATGACGAGTGGATCATGATTACTATCGCCTCAGACGCGCAGTGGGAGAAATTTTGTCAAGTGTTAGGCAACCCGCCCTGGACTCGGCGCGAGCAATTAGCAACCGCTGCGGGGAGAAAAGCGGCGGAAGATGAGCTTGACCGTCATATTGCCGAGTGGACGAAAGAGCAAAATCACTACGAACTGATGGAGCGGCTACAAAATGCTGGTGTGGCTGCGGGTGCTGTTATTTCAGGTCTAGAAGTGCTGAGTGATTCTCACTTGGCCGCGCGGGAATTTATGCTTGCCGTTGATAAAGTTGAAGCCGGAACCCATCTGTATCCGGGCTTCGCGCCTCGCTTTCAACCCGACGCTTCCGAGCTGCGCCTGCCGCCGCCGTGCTTCGGGGAGCATAATGAGTATGTGTTTGGCTCAGTACTCGGCTTGCCGCCGTCGGAAATCGAGACCCTGGTGAAAGAGCGGATTATCAGCAAGGAGCCGATTTTCCCCTAAAAGCATGAAGCACCTCTGGGCGCATCTGGAGTAAGAAGGTGCGGCTGAGTTCATGCGGAGTGCAGAGGTTGACAGAGTTGTTATTTGCTCGTGAAAATTTCTTTAAATGACAATTCGCCGCTCAATTTTTTCTTTCTGCGGCTTTGACACTCAAGAACCTCCCCACCTTCATCTCCTCCATAATCGTAAACTTATCCTCGGCGCCGCGCTTGAGCTTGCGCTGTAGGCGGGGGTTAATGTCCATCGGGCATTGCACAATCTACTTGAGACAATGGCCGCAGTTCATGCGGCTTCTTTACCCGTCTGCCGGGCGCGGAGCAAGAAAGTTGTGTGGACAGCCACGAATAAAGTTCAACTTGACAGGAGAAGGGGAAAGTCAGTAGGAATGAAAGATCGATTACTATGTTGCTTAAAGACGCTCCCTTTTTCGATGAGTTAAGTGCAAGCTCCGTTGCGTCTCTGCCCCATGCGGATGAGCAGGCGCTTCGCGCCCGCATCGAAGCTGAACACGTCAAACTGATCGCCGCCCAGGCTCCGATTGGATTTATCGTTGGTGTGCTAACCGTTGGGGTGATGGTCCTGGTGCTTCGGAACGTCATTTCGCCTTGGACATTATTGGCCTGGGTAGTAGGGATGGGAGTCGTCACATTACCAGTCTTTCTAATGGTATGGCGGTTCCGCCGTGTTGCTCCTGGGCAGCAGCAGGCGCGGAAGTGGTCAATCCTCTTCACGATTGGCTATGGCTTAGCCGGCCTGGGCTGGGGTTCCAGTGGCGTGGTGCTCTTTCCTCCTGATTCCCTGGCCCACCAATTATTTCTGGTATTTATCATTGGCGGACACTCTGCCGGCGGTATGACTGCGCTCGCCTCTGTGCCATCGGCTTTGGCGGCTTTTCTTGTCGCTATCTTATCGCCTCTTGTTTTCCGGCTCTGTGTATTCGGCGATGCTGTCTTCGTCGCAATAGGCTTCATGCTCGTAGCTTTTGGCGTTGCTATGGTGGTGATCGGGCTACGCTTACATGCCGTGCTTTCCGAAACGTTGAGACTACGATTTGTAAATATTGACTTAGTGCACGACCTCTCTCAGGCTAAAGAACACGCCGAAGCCGCCAATCACGCCAAATCTCGATTTCTTGCCAACATGAGCCATGAGTTGCGTACGCCAATGAATGGAGTATTAGGAATGATTGAAGTGTTGGCGCAAACGAGCCTGACGCAACGGCAGCGGCAAGTCGTGCACATCGCCCAGCGGTCAGGAGAGACGCTGCTCACGCTCATTAATGATTTGCTGGATCTTTCCAAAATCGAAGCGGGGAAACTGGAGTTAGCTTGTCTTGATTTCTCTTTACCAAAACTACTTGAGGAAGTATTGGAAATTTTTGCCGAAAGCGCCGCCCGTAAACAATTGCATCTGACGAGCGTTGTCGAAGCCGATGTTCCTCAGCTTCTTCACGGCGACCCGATGCGCTTGCGCCAAGTGCTTACCAATCTGATCGGTAATGCGCTCAAATTTACTGAGAAGGGAGAAGTGACTCTTCGCGTTCAACGTTCAACGTTCAATGTTCAACGTCAAGAAAACCCGTCTTCAACTTTAAACGTTGAACCTGGAGCCTTGAACCTGTATTTCTCCGTCCGTGATACTGGGATAGGTATTTCTTCAGACGCTCAGGCGCACATTTTTGAAGCGTTTTCGCAAGCAGATGAATCAACCACGCGGAAGTACGGCGGCACCGGGCTGGGATTAAGTATTACGCGCCAGTTGGTCAGCCTTATGCACGGCGAAACTGGCGTCACGAGCGCCACGGGCCAAGGATCTATTTTTTGGTTTACCGCGCGGTTCGAGCCCCCAAGACAGTCTGTCGCCAACGATGAGAAACAATTGGTGAATACTTCTCTGCGCTCCGAGGAAACACTTGACGACTCGTCGTCGTGGCCCGTTGAGGTGTTGCTCGCTGAAGATAATCCGATCAATCAACAGGTCATACGCCGTCTCTTAGAAACATTTGACTGCCGTGTCTCCGTAGTGGCAAATGGACAGCAAGCGCTTGATGCCTTAGAGCGCAAGGCGTATGCGCTGATTTTGCTCGATTGTCAGATGCCTGAGATGGACGGGTTTATGACAACCCGAGAAATCCGCCGCCAAGAAGCATTGGCAAACACGGAACACAAACTCATCATCGCGCTTACCGCCAACGCCATGGCGGGAGACCGGGAGCGGTGCCTCGCCGCCGGTATGGATGACTATCTTAGTAAACCGTTTACACGCACGCAGTTGGCGGCGCTTCTGTTTCGCTGGCTGCCGGAGCAGAGTCGTACGAAGCAAAAGGCGTACGCGTGGCAAGTGGATCCTGACGCTCTCAACCAAATTCGAGAGCTACAGGAAGCTGGGGTCCCAGGCATGCTTGAGGCGGTAATCCGTAGCTATCTTGAGCACTCTCCACAAATAATCGAGAGGCTTCAAAGTGCGATCTCTCATGCTGATGCTAGTGCGCTGCGATATGCCGCCCATACTTTGAAATCGAGCAGTGCCAGTTTGGGTGCGGCCACTCTTGCCGCCTTATGCAAAGATCTCGAAACGATGGGCGCCTCCGGAACCACGACTCCTGCCGTCGAAGTGTTGCCGATCCTGGAGATGGAGTATCAGGAGGTACGAGAAGCTCTTGCTCTGGAGCTTCAAAGGAGCACGTGACGGTGGAACCTGCAACAGAAAATGAACGCCCGGTGGTTTTGATTGCGGACGACGATCAAACGATGCGGCTACTGATGAGAGGGGTGTTGGAGCAAGCTGGGTTCATCGTGAAGGAGGCGACAACCGGGGAGCAGGCCGTTGCTTCCTTTTCTCTTTTGCGACTGGATCTGGTGCTGCTTAACGTGCTCATGCCAGGTATGGATGGCTTTGCTGTCTGCGAGGTTATTCGTTCCCTCCCTGGCGGTGAGCATGTGCCGGTCCTCATGGTGACGGGACTGGATGATACCGCGTCCATTCGACGCGCTTACGAAGTTGGGGCCACTGATTTCATTACGAAGCCGATCAACTGGATTATTTTAGGACAGCGAGCTCGATATATTCTTCGAGCGAGCCGTTCTCTTGCTGCACTGCGTCGTAGTGAGGCGCGCAATCGGGCCTTGTTAGAGGAAGCGCGGGTTATTGCGGAGGAATTACAGCAAGCAAAAGAAGTTGCTGAAGCCGCTGATCATACAAAGTCTGAGTTTTTAGCGACGATGTCTCACGAATTGCGGACCCCGCTCCATGTGATCCTTGGTTATGAAGACTTGTTGCTCGACGGGGCCTGTGGGGTCTTGACCGGCGAACAAGCTCAGGCGTTGTTGCGGATACGCAGCAATGCGATGAATCTCCTTGACCTCATCTCTGCCGTACTTGATGTGAGCCAACTTGCCGCAGGGAGGATATTGGTCGAACATAAATCTGTGTCCATTCCTGAGCTGTTCCAACAGGTGAAGACGGAAACACGAGAGTTATGTGAGCGATCGAATCTCCATTTTGTATGGAGCCAGCAAGGAAACCTTCCTCTCCTGCAAACCGATCCTGGGAAACTAAAGATTATTATCAAAAATCTCCTCAACAATGCCATTAAATTCACTCCTCAAGGGTCGGTGACCATTGCCGCGCGCAACGGTGCTGAAGGAGTAGAAATCAGTGTAACCGATACCGGGAAGGGCATTCCCGCCGATGCGTTGACGTCGATTTTTGAACCCTTTCGTCAGCTTGATAACGCCACAAACCGCGGGTATGGAGGAACAGGTCTAGGTTTACATATCGTGAAGCGGTTGTTGGAGTTACTTGGTGGTCGCGTGGAAGTCGAAAGCAAAATAGGACAAGGGTCCATCTTTCGCGTTTGGTTGCCGACGCAGGCGCCTGCTGCATGACATGCAAAAAAGAGGAGCGTATAGCCGAGCTCTCTTCTCACCGATGGGCCCCCCTACAAATTCAAATTGACAGAGTATTAATCGTTCACGTCCTTTTCCCACCAATCCCTAGCCTCTCATCCCTAGTCCTCTTTTTCTTTCACATACTCAATCGGCGACTTGGAAAAGTCCCACGCTTGGATTTTTGTGAGGATGATTTTTGTCAACACCCGCCCAAGGTTATCTTTGAAAATCTGACTATTTTGCGCCTCTGCCTGGGCGAATAGCCCCCGAAACGCTTCGCGCGTCATGCCCAGCGCGCCGTCACGCTCAAACAATCCGTAGCGACTGGTCAACAGTGCGAGAGCTTGCTCGGGCGTGTGCTCGCCTTTCCAAGGGCCCGCATTGATGGTCACTTTTTGTCCGGAGCCGACTTCCGTGAGTTGCGCATTGCCAAAAATCACCACAGCTTTGG
>CAZUFQ010000579.1:0-5040 GCA_964618735.1 uncultured Enterobacteriaceae bacterium | reverse complement strand
TTCCCAGCCTTTCCCTGTCCTTTATCCTGGCATAGTGCATGCATATCCATCCTAATTGAGGAGCCTGCCTATGAAAAACCTCAGCATACGACCATGGATGAAGGATATGCCGCTCACCATCGGCCCTAAAGAAAACCTTCGGCGCGCCCGTGGACTCATGCGTTCAGCCAATGTGCAAGAATTACCTGTTGTCGATGAAGGGAAACTTGTCGGTATACTGAATGAACAAGATATTTGGACGCATTGCCCCACCAGTGCGCTGGTACTAGACGAAAAGCAGACAAACGACCTGTTAGAACAGATCCGTGTAGGGGGAGTCATGACCTTGCACCCGCCCAGCATCAAACCAGACACACCTTTACGAGAGGCCCTACAACTCTTTGCTCAAACCGGCAGACATGGCTTGCCCGTGGTCGACGGCGGGGCCTTAATAGGGTTATTGACTGAAGAGTGCGCTCTGCACGCAACAGCCGCGGTATTAAAAGAATTCGAACAAGAGACCGCGATAAATAAGTAAGAATAAAATTTCGGCGCTTATGGCGGCGCCGAGAAGGGTCATCCTATGAGTCAACTCCGTCGCATCGTTGTCGGTTATACTCCTACCTCAGACGGCGAACATGCTTTGCGCTCAGCGTTGGTGTTGGCGGAACGCTCTCAGGCAATGCTATATCTCCTCCATGTTGTAGAATCCTATCCAGTCTATGTGAAGATGCGTTTTCCGACCACTTCCACACAAGAAATGTTAGAAGAGATTGTAACAAAAATGCGCACGCAGCTTACGGAGCTCGCACAACGTCCGGACGTGGCTCGTTTCAAGATCGAGACAGAGGTGCGTATTGGTAAGCCATTTGTTGAGCTGATTTCTCTCTGTCGAGACTGGAAAGGAGACGTGATCGTCGTAGGCGCGTCTCCGCGCGGCGAGGAGCGGTTTCTAGGCAGCACAGGAGAACGCGTGCTCCGCAAGTCGCCGACGCCTGTGCTGATCGCGAAACAGGATCTCGCCATAGGACCCAAGACCATTCTCATTCCTACGGACTTCTCCACGTGCGCTCAGGAGGCGGCCCGGGAAGCGCTTGCGCTTGTGCGCGGCTTCGGCGGGCGCGCTGTGTTTCTCCACGTGCTTGACCTGCCCTCCATGTACCCAACGGCGTACGGCGTCGACCCTGTGATGGTTCCCCCTGTCCTCCCCAACGATCTCGAACCAGACTGGCAAGAATTTCTGCAGGATCTTCCCCTCGACGGGATCCTTTGGGAAAAGCAAACACGTGAAGGACGCGCCGCGCAAACCGTCGCTGATACTGCCGTCGAGGTCGGGGCGGATTTGATTGTTATCGGCACGCATGGCCGCACAGGAATTGCTCACATGTTGTTGGGGAGCGTGGCCGAACAGGTGCTACACGCGGCGCCCTGCTCAGTGCTCACCGTGCGTCCAGAGGCGTTTCATTTTGAGTTGCCATAACGCCGTCAATAGACGTAGAGGTCGACTCGCTCCGTCATTCCGGGCGAGCAACGCGAGACCCGGAATCCAGGAGGTACAAATGAACCATTCCCTCGCCCCGCAGGGGAGAGGGTTAGGGTGAGGGGTGTCAAAAGCATTTTTTCTCTTCCCCTCATCCTGTCCTTCTCCCCGGTGGGGAGAAGGGACCGCAAAGTCGGCCTTGGCTCTTAAATTGATACGCATGCCCTGCGGGGCCGCCTAGCACAAGAAGCAGGGCGACGCTCTAGCAAGTCGCCTACAAAGTCAACTTATTTCTTCGCTGTCTTTGGCAACCGCGCCACCAGCACCGGGCAAGGCGCATGCCGCACAACACGTTCGGCGACGCTTCCCAGCAGCACATGAGCAAGGCCCGTGCGCCCATGCGAACCCATAACGATGAGATCCGCCGGCTCTTGCTCTGCTATCTGACAGATTTCCCAAAAGGGGTCTCCTGTCACCGCACGGGCTTCTACGGTCACCGGACTGGAGCCCTTCTTGTCTACAAATTCACGGAGGCGCTTTTCCGCGTCGGCCAGGATTTCGTCTTCCATCTTCTTGAGATCAAGAAGATAGACGCTCTCAGGATAACCGAACGACGTAAATAACTGGGCCGCATGAACAAGCAAGATTTTCGCTTGCCACTTCTCCGCGAGCCCGAGCGCCCAGGAGTAGGCCTGCTCGGCATATTCAGAAAAATCACATGGGACCAAAATCGTTCGAATTTGCATAAAGCCCCCTCTTTCCAGAGCATGACAATGACATTTTCATTACGCCAAGACGATCAAGACAGCACCTCTTTGAAAGCGCCCATCTTCAGGAGGTCGCGGAAGCAGCGCAGACAATCAGTTTCCGTCTCAGTTGACGCGCTCCAACTTACCCTAAGAAGAGCAAAATCTCTGCCGTGCGAAAGGCAGTAAATTGGGCGCAATCTCTCCCAAAGTTCCTAAGAATAGGAAGAAGCGATCGAGTTTTTCTATGAATAAGAAGCCCACACAGGCCCGTGCAGAAAGTGATGCCGACCAGCTTCAGTACGACTATACGAAGTCCCTAACAGAATAGGCAAAGCAGAAAGTTGAGGAATTCGCAAAACTAGGAAAAGATCTCAGTATCTTCTCACTTTTGAGAAAAAAGGAAAGAGATTTCGGTCTTTCTCGCTAGTACAGCGTTAACTAAGTAACTTTATATTTACATAATCCCCAGGTAAGACTGGAGGGATGATAAAACAGCACGTCAAGTTACGAAAGAAGGACCGCGACTATTTGGAAGCGCTGGTAGCGAAAGGGAAATTGCCAGCCAAAGTATTCAAGCGCGCGACGGGCTTGCTCGAACTGGATCGGGGCAAGACCTTACAAGCAGTGGCCGAGACCTTAGGCGTCAGCTACGTCACCGTTGCCGCGTGGCGTAAGAAGTATCACGCACAGGGCTTAGAGTGTCTGGAAGATGCCCCGCGCTGCGGGCGGCCCATCGAGATTGACGGAGGACAGCGAGCGAAGATCACGGCACTGGCGTGCAGCGAAGCTCCGATCGGGCATGCACGCTGGAGCCTGCGATTGCTAGCGGACAAGGTGATCGCTTTGGGGTACTGCAAGCGGATTTCGCATGTGCAGGTCGACAAGATCCTGAAAAAAACGCCTTGAAGCCCCATTTGAACAAGACGTGGGGTATTAGCCAGATCACCGCGCAGTTCCTTGCCCAGATGGAGCGGTTGTTGTGGCTCTATGCGTTCCCGTATGATCCCTTGTATCCAGTGGTGTGTTTTGATGAACGACCGTGCTTTCTGATTGGAGACGCTATGGCACCATTGCCGATGCAAAGGGGGCAAGTGCGCAAGGAGCATTATGCCTATGAGAAAAACGGAGCGTGTGCTTTGCTCGCCGCGATAGAACCGTTGACCGGGAAACGGGTGGCCCAAGTCCATGCCCACCGGACCAAGAAAGAGTACACCGAGTTTTGCCAGGCGATGGCCGCCGCGTGGCCCAGGGCGAAAAAATTCGTCTCGTGCAAGATAACTTAAATACCCACACGACCAGTGCCTTTTATGAACACTTGCCGGCGGCAGACGCCTTTGCTTTGGCTGAGCAGTTTGAGTTCTATTACACGCCTAAATCAGCGAGTTGGCTCAATATGATTGAGATTGAGTTCTCGGCCCTCGCGCGCGACTGTTTGCATCGGCGCATCCCAACAATTGAGCAATTGACCCAAGAAGTCTTGGCGCTCCTCAACGAACGCCAACAGAACCAGCTCAAAATCCACTGGCAGTTTTCCCTTGAATCGGCCAGAAACAAACTCAATCGTCATTATGAAGGTGTGTTTGCTGCTAATGTACAATACAAGAAAACTTAGTTAACGCTGTACTAGAACCCAAAAGAAAAAATACGGCACAGCTCTTGCCTCTGTAGAGGTTGCTCGTATTAATCAAGAGGAACAAGGCGATGAGACAAAGTCAACAACGCCAACGAAGCCAAAGTGCTAAAGTTCTCCTCTGCTTCACGTCAGGTCTCTTGAACCTTGGCTCGCTGAGTCCTCAAATCCATGCTGAGATGTTACGTCAAAGAGACAATCACAGAACAGGAGGACAGACAAATGAAAAATAGAGTAGCGAGCAAAATTATTGGAGTCGGCCTCATTACGTGCGGGCTATTGGTTGCCGCTTCTTTTCCGCTTGCAGCCCAAGAGGCCACGCCGCAGCAAGAAGGCTCGGGCGGTCAGATGGAAATGCAGAAGATGATGGAGAAACGCCCTGGTATGATGGGGGAGATGCACAAGATGCATGAACAGATGGAAAAGATGGACACAGAAATGACGCAAGAGCTGCAGAAGCAGCTGACGGCCCTGCGCGAACACTCAAAAGCCATGGAAGGCGTCAGTGACGAGAAACAGCTGTTGCCAGAAATGAAGAAGCATCAACAGATGACGGATGCGTTCCTGAGCACGCTGGTGGAGCAACGCAAGAAGATGCGCGCCCAGATGCACGAGCACCACCAGCAGATGCACGGCGGAATGGGCGCGCCTGAGACAAAGGAGAGCGGCGGCGCGGGCCATGAAATGCATCACCCAAAAGAATAGCGCAGCGTATTCACTCCATGTTAGGAAGAAGCAGCGGCTCGGCTCCTGATCTGCGCTCCACGATGAGGACGCCGATCGCCTCTCGTCTGGGACCCACCGTCATCCTCGCCGCTCGTCCCAGCGCACTTCATGAGGCCGCTCTAGGCACTTTCTGCAAGCAGAGCCAGACCGACAAGGCTCCATGGATGTCGTCGGTCGATAGTACCTTCCATAGGTCCCCATTGGCGCCCACCACGGAAATAGCGTTAGGGGTGACCGGCGGCACTGGTGCGTCCGGCACAAACGCCAATGCGGCCGGAACCGTTGCTTGTGACGCGGTGTCGATGCAGCCCAACGGGACGTAGACCTGGCCGACACTGGGGTCAGGGTCAGTGTAGGAGTAGTAGAGGCAGAAGTTGCCTTGACCGACGCCGGTGAAGCCTCCCTGACTGACGCTGGTGAAGCCTCCCTGGTACACCACGGAAGTGATGTATTGGCCGGGCTTGAACGGCGGGAGC
>CAZUFQ010000578.1:0-5043 GCA_964618735.1 uncultured Enterobacteriaceae bacterium | reverse complement strand
CCGAGTAATGCTCGGTCTTCTGCAACACCTGCGGTAGGTCAGCATCGCTGAGCGGGGCCCCTTTACGTTCGAACAGATCGCGGATGAAGCGTTGCCGCGCCTCGCCTTCAGGATCGAAGATCGGAATTTGCAATGGAGAACGACTTTTGACATCCGGGTCCAGTTCATCCGGGCGAGAGGTCATCAGCGCCCATAGTACTTTCCCACGTAAATCTGGGTCGCCCATCATTTTAATAATGTTGCCAGCCAGTCGCTTCTCTGTCTCATGAGTGTCAGAGCGATGGACACTGCCAAAAGCGGTGTGCGCCTCATCGACAAGGATGAGCACTTTCCCGTAGGTCGTAATATGCCAACGTAAGCGCTCGAAGAGCTTGTCTGTCTGGCCATACCACATACCGCGTAGACCCGTCAGCTCGATAACGATCCGCCCCGATTCAGCTGCGAACGCTTCCATCTGAAAGGTCTTACCGCCCCCATTCGGGCCAGAAACGAGTACGGCGGACACCGCAGTGTCCGGGGTTTCACAGCGACGAAAAATGCTCCGGAGAATGGAGATGGTCGCCTCACTGCCAATGATGTCTTGGGGGCTATGGCTGGGGATGTTGACCTTCACCACGTCGCCAAGTTCAGCTTCGAGAATCAAATTGACTTCGGCCAAGACATGCTTCCGCTTGACCGGCTCTCCGGTTCGTAGCGCTGTCTCTAGAAGATCGTCAAGGTTGGTCAACTTCAGACCTGCCGTGTCCTCGACGAAAGCGTGTTGGCTTATTTCAAATTGCAGGCCGGAGCCCGCTGTCGCGTCGCGCCCCGCAGGCAGAGACTGCGTCACGAAGTGCTCTCGCTCCTTCACACTCGGCAAGGGAATTTCCACATGATCAGTCACTGGGAGTGCAAGCACCCGGCGATTGATTTCCGACTTGGTATCCGACACTAAAAAGATCACGTGGCCGCTTTTCACGAAGAAAGGATCATTGATCCAGTTCAAAAAAGTCACCAAGCGCCGCCGATCCAGTTCGGACAGTCGGTCAAAATCCCCTTCGGGAAAGAGAGAGGGCGCAAACTGCATGATTAAGCAAAGCGGCTTGTACGCCGTCTTGTTGCCAGCCCACAACCGCCCCACCGCGTTCGTCAGAGCCCGAAGCAAAATCAGCATGGGCAAAGGTTCATGTTGGGTCCGTGCGATCTTGTCTTCGATATCGCCGAGTGTATGCCCTTTCGGCGCCACTTGGTCGGCAAGCTGGCAAACCTTCTGGAGCGTGAGGGCGTCTTCGCCGTCGTAGAAACTAACGCCAGTAGCAGCATCTACTCTGACAACAAGAAACTTCTCTTTGAGTTCCTGATAGAGGGTTTGCTCAAGTGGTGCAAATCCCCCGAGCTGTGGGCTCCAAAATTGGTCGAGGACATTGCCGGTCAGCAGAAGAACCCGCTTCCCTCGTCGATTGTACGCATTGCCAATGGCGTCGATGAAAGACGGTCGCGGAAACTCCTCGTTAGGCATTCGTCGTCTCCTCTTGCTTGTACTCTTCTTCCACTAGGAGTGGCGCCGGACGTAGGGCGTCCTTATGGGCGAGGTTGAAGTCCTCCAGGCGTTGACGATTGTCAGGATCAAGTGCGGCGTGTCGCACCTGTTCGAGGAGTGTCAGAAATGCCGTAGTGGAACGGATCGTTGACGGTTTCGGATGACCGTCAGGAGTCGGCAGATCGGTGACAATCACGGCTCCTACCCCACGTTTCCCCTCGTTATCTGACCAGTATTGAGAGAGGCCAATAACCCGGGAGCCGACGTAACACGCCTCTTCAAGGTCATGGGTGACGAAAAAGATGGTCATCCCATACGTTTTCCATTGTTCGAGAATGAGCAGCTGCATCTCGATGCGTGTGTTGTGATCGAGCGCACCAAACGGCTCATCCATCAGCAAAACCTTGGGTTGCATCATAAGGGCTTGGGCTATAGCCACTCGCTGCTGCATTCCTCCTGAAAGCTCGTATGGGTATTTATCGCCATCTCCAAGATCGAGCCCGATGCGACTGAGATAGCGCCGCGCCTCTTCGAGAGCCTGTCGCCGCACCTGACGATACGCCGGAGTGTGCAGAACGCGCTGAAAGATAGCGGTGGACTCCAGCAAAGGGCCATAGGCAATGTTCTCTAACACCGTGAGATGGGGGAAGAGTGAATACTTTTGGAACACGATGCCACGGTCACGGCTGACGCTCGTTATCGGCTGCCCATCAAGCAGCACTTGACCTCGTGTGGGAAACTGTGAACCGAGGATCAGCCGCAAGAGGGTCGATTTACCACAGCCAGTCGGTCCAACCACTGAGAGGAATTCTCCGGGCCGGATGTTGAGGTCGATGTTATTCAAAATGATGCGTCGCCCGCCATCACCGTTTGTTGGGTAGCTAACCTCCACGTCTTGAAAACTAATGAGATAGGTGCGGTCCGTCATGATCGTCCTTGAGGTGCAGCTTGCCTATTTGTCCAGCCATGCGTAGCGTTTCTTGATCACTAGTTGGATTAACCAATCTGTGAAGAAGAGCAACGCCGTCATCCACAGGACATAAGGGATAATAATGTCCATCGCCACATAACGACGGACCACAAAAATCCGATAACCAAGCCCTACGGTTGCCGCAAGTGACTCTCCAGCGATCAAGAGCAGCATCATCGATTTGAGGTTTAGCCGAACGGCGTCGAGCATCTTCGGGAAGATCTGGGGCAGCACGATACGATACGCGATTTCATGCTCCGAAGCGCCCAACGTATGGGCTTTCTGTATCTGCTCCTGTGGAATCGCCTGGGCGCGCAGGTACGCGTCGAGCGCCACGGTAGGAAAGACGCCGAGAATAATCAGGACGACTTTCGACAGTTCTCCTAACCCAAAAACGATAAACAAAATGGGCAAAACCGACAGGGCTGGGATTTTGTCGAAGAAAACTAAGAAGCGATAAAACAGCGCTTCTACATAGGGGAAGAGTCCCATACCAACACCGAGGGGAATAGCGAGAAAAACAATAGCCAGGGCGAGACAGAAGCGACGCGTACTGGCGATAGTATCTACCCATAGTCGGAGGTCGCCATTCCGATCGTGCTCGAACGCAGCGCGACGCGCGCCGTCGAGCAACTGGACGGCTGAGGGCATCAGGTTGTCCTGCGGATTGTCAAGATGACGATAGTAAGACCCGGCAAAGTAGCCACTGATCAGCACCACAAAGAAAAAGGCCGACAAGAGGAATCGCGCCCCTGTACTCGGTTGTGCATCCGTTTTGAAGAAGTTCCTCACGTTTCCTGTCTGCCCTTACTTCTGTTTGAGCTGACCAGCCTTCACTTTCTCCATGACGTCAGGAGTGAAACGCAGCTTTATGTTGTTTTTGTCGCCTTGTGTAGCGCCGTCAGGATAACGGATGCCCACCACATCCACGCTCTTCGCGTTTTCGCCGAGGAGGCCGTGCTTAAAGCAGAAGTTGCGGACGAAGTCCATCTTTTGTTGAATCTCCGCGCTACGCGTGTATTCAAGTGCGGCCTCAGCGGTCCAGAACATCGCCGTAGTGCGCAGCTGCGCCTTGTATTCGTTGAGCGAACAGTTCGAACGCTTCGCCATGTCGGTCAACACTTTGTCCGTCTCGGGTCCACGTTGCGACATCATCCCCATCACTTCATACCAAGCCCCAGCCAGGGCTTCGCCAAAGCGAGGATCGGCATTCAGGGTTTTCGTATTCACCACGAGCAGATCCAGGATCTCGCCAGGAATTTTTGACGAGTCAAAAATTTTGCTGACTCCTGGAGTTTGTTCGATACTCATCACCATGGGATTCCAGGTCACCACCGCTTTTTGCGCCTTATTGGCAATAAAGGCTGGAGCAATATCTGAATCAGAGGTGTTAACGACTTGCAGCTCCGACTCTTTCACGCTCGACATCTCAAGCGCTCTGGCTAAAAGATAGTGACTGACCGAGAATTCGGCGAGCGCAACTTCCGCCCCTCGTAATCCGGCAACCTCGGAAATCCCACGCGTTAAGATCGCATCGTTGCCGTTGGAATAATCGCCAACAACGATGACCGAGGTATCGATCCCTGCCTTCGCTGGCATGGTGAGGGCTTCCATATTGGTCATCACACAGGCATCCGCTTTGCCTGCGACGTATGCTTCGATGCTCGGGATATAGTCCATCTCCACGACCTCAATCGAGATTCCGTAGCGCTCTGCCCATTTCTTGATAATGTTGTAATCTTTCGCATAGTACCAAGGCATCCAGCCGGCATAGATACTGATGGCAAGAGTAAATTTGTCTTTTGCCAACGACAGCTCTGGGCGCAACATGATCGAGAGGGTAGCGATTACCAATGCCGCCATTATCACACGGAACTTTTGCATTACTCGTCTCCTTCTAGCCAGCTGTCTGGCGCCATCCTAAATCTTTGGGAGATCTTCTGTTTTCCTCAGCGCATCCGCCGCTCCGGTTTTCGTCTCACGTTCAGCCTTGCGAGCCGCGAGCAGAGCGGTGAACTCGTCGTCAATAGAAGAGGTGCGTCCCGCCGAGGCGTACTCATCGTCCTGTGCTCGTACGTCCGTGCCGGCCAAGCGTTCACTGACTCGCGCCTGCGCGGCGAGTTCTCGATTCGCTTGCAGCACAGCGTCGATCGGACCACGGTCCAGACTTTCTTGTAAACCATGAAGACGTCTATTGAGGTCAATGATCTTCTGGTTCGAAACAAAGTCAGCGACCGCTTGCGCTTTCTGCGCAGGAAGGTTCTGAATTTCTGACTGTAAGGCCGTTACTTGGATTTCAAAGCCTTGCATCCGCTCTTCTTGCACTTTCAGATCTGTCTCAAGTTCTCCCTGTCGGGCCTCAACCGCTTTCATGCGCCCTTGAAAGCGATCAAACGCAGCCTTGTGCTTTTCTTTCTCCGCCTCGTCCGTAGCTTTCTCATACATGGTCAGCGCGCCATCCCGTTTGACGATGAGGTCTTTGCGCTCTGCCGCCAGCTTCTCCAAATCGATCCGCTTCTCTTCAATTACGGTTTCGAGTTGCCCAAACCCCTCG
>CAZUFQ010000577.1:0-5045 GCA_964618735.1 uncultured Enterobacteriaceae bacterium | reverse complement strand
GCAAAAAGTGTTTTGGGCTGTAGGCAAGGCGCTTAAGCGCCTTGTCCACGCCAGAGAAAAGATACGGTCGAGAATTTACTTAATCACCAGCTCCGCCCGACTTCCTGTCCCATCGCCAGTTTGTGTTGAAAAAACTGACTTCGGCTCAATCAGAAAGAGCCGTCCAGATTCAAGACCTCCGGTCTTCACCAGATAGTCACGCACCGCGGCTGCTCGTTGTCGGGCAAGCTCTTGCAAGTCTTCATCGGTCACTTCGATGTGAGTGAACATGAGCGTTTCCATCTCTTCTTGCGGTAAGCCTTTGGCAAGACCGAGCATATTGCGCGGCTTGGGAAAGGTTTCCTCCTTATACGCCATGGTGAGATACTGGAGGTATTCCTCCGGCGCAATGGTTATCGTGTCTAGCGATGCGTCTTCTGTCTCTTTCTTGTTTTGCTCGGCGAGTTTCTGGGCCTTAAGTTTCCGCTCAAAGCGATAGTGCCTGAGCCCGTCAAGATCTTTGTCTCTTTCCGCATAACCCGCAATCTCAAGACTTAGAGATGTCCTGTCGGCTAACACTTCGCCAATTTTCTTCAGCTTCCCTTGCGCCGGCTCGTCAATGGTCGCTCTTCCGTATGCAAACTCAACCTGATTCATGTCCTCGCCGCTACCGCCGCCGAACACAGCCCCAAGCAGTGCAAACGGAGCTGTGGCGGCTTTGGCAATGAGATTCGTCACTACCTGCATAACCGTCCCCCAAATGCTGAACTGCGGATCATCAAGGGAGCCAGACATGGGTAGGTCGAGCGCAATCACGCCGTTGCGATCCTTGAGCAAAGCAATCGCCAATTTAACAGGGAGTGAAGTCGCTTCAGCACTGTTGACCGAATCGCCAAACGTGAACTGATCGATGAAGACTTTGTTCTCCGCTTTGAGTTGACGATTTGCAATAAGATAGCGCAGATTCAGGGTGAGCTTCCCCTTTTCAATAGTGTAGCCGGCGTACTTTCCGGAGTATGGCGTCATTGGGTTAAGGTCAACATCTTTGAAATCAACCGAGAGATCGACAAAGAGGTCTTTGCTGAAGGGATTAATCTTGCCAGTGATCTGTAACGGGGCGACGTTATCCCAGCTCCCCTGCAGATCCACATCCGCTGGCGAGTCCGTTCCAGAGACAAGACCAGCCACGCGCCCTCCGAGCTGCGTCAACTTTGCTGAATAGTTAGGCTTGATGTAATGGTCGCTGAAGTCAACAGTCCCTCTCTGGAAAGTGACCTTCGCGATCTTGATAGGCGTGGGCCCGCCTGTGGCTGCAGGCGGCTGGGCGCTAGTATTCGTAGCCTGCGGCGGCTCCGTTGTTTTTCCTGAAGGCGGTTGGTCGACAACAATTCCTTGAACATTGAGTGTGGCGTCAGGGTGAATGGTCAGCCGGGAGTAAAAATCTGCTAAGGCGACTTCGCCAATATCCACGCGCATTGGGTTAGTGCTGACATTGACGCCCGTTACTGATAGTGAGCGCCATTTCAGAAAATCTTCCGTCGTCGCTTTGTCGATAGTCGCAAATTTAGCGACCGCCATTTGCCCGGCATACGTCACGTTGAGGCTCTTATCTTTTTGCGGCTGCAGCGCGAGATTTCCTTCCGTCGAGAGCGAGCCGCTCGTCAGGACGATTTTCACTTTATCTGCGAAATAGGGGCGGAAAGGTAAGATGTCGATATCCTTGCCAGTGACCTTCAAGGTTGCTGCGAGTGGACTGAGACTCAGCGGACCTGCCACTGTTATGGCTCCCCGTTTGTTCAGGGTTACCTGCACAGCCGTGTTCATTTTTGCGTTCGGCTGGGTCGAGAAGTTCTCTACTGAAACGGAGAGCGGATCGGCAATTACAGAAGCCGGCTGCCGTAGCGCTAGATCATCAAACCGGGCCGCGTATTGGTCCAAGGTAATTTTTTTTACTTGGACTAGCCATGAAGGCGCGGCGGCAGCGTCCGTTGCCGGTGGTGTCGGTTCTGGAGGCGATTTCTTTTTCTTTGGCGAAGGCGTCGTTGGCTTCGGTGGCGGCGCGGCTGCGGCTGGCGGCGAAGCTGGCGTTAGTGCAGCAAGACTCAGCGTTCCGTCGCGTTCGCGTCTGATTTGAAGCGCCCCTTTACTCGTTGCGACCTCTCCGACTGTCACTGTTTGTTTTCCCACGTCAATTGTTGTTTCGTTGACAGCAAAGGCCGGAATCTTCAGAAAATCTTCCTTCTCGCCGTACTTACGCAATCGCAGCGTCTTGAGCTTAAGGGTAAGACCAGAGAGCACGGTCGAAGGGCTGTGTTCAGGCTCTTGGACATACGCGAACTGCGTCGCAACATCGACCGTCCCCTCTTCAACGCCAAACAGCAATTGCTTCGCGTAATATGGAGCGTAGCGATTCACCAGAATCTGCTGGAGCAGGACAGAGCCCTCAGCCTTCAGCGGCTCGCGCACCACTGTTGCGGTGTGCTGAAAAATCTCACCGGCGTCACTCTTACACGACACCTCAAGGCTAATGGGTTTGGCGGCGTCTGTACTGACATTGTGGACAACCACATTGAGGCTTTCGAGCATCGTCTGGAAGGTTTGTTCGTGAGTGTCGTCAATGAAAGCGACTTTGCCGTCAACCAAGCGAATCTCGGGAACTTCCACAACTATCGGTGTTCCTTCAGTCTTTGCCGCCTTCTCTGGTGCTATCGCCTCTGCGGTTGCTGTCTTTTGCTCGGTTTTTTCCTCAGGCTTTTGGTCGGTCTTGATGATTTCCTTAGTCTCTGTCGTCTGTGCGGTCTGCTCGCCCGCCGGAGTTTGGGGCTTCGGATTCCCCACCAAGGTTGTCAGATTCAGCACCCCGGCTTTATCGAGTTGCAGATGGACTTCCGGTCCCTGCAGAAGAATCGCGCCAAAATGAGCCTTGCGTGCAAAGACATCGAGCGATTCGATTGGTACATCTAAAAGCGGTAGAGTGATAAGCGGGTGCTCTTCAAGGTCGACTACGGCTAATTGGTCCAGTCCAATCTTCCCAGTAACGACGAGCGCAGGAGATTGATCTTTTGATTGAATGAAAGAAATGGCGAGTTTGGCGCCAAGACTGCCCGAGTTAATCTTGAAATGAAGATCGGCAGGCACATACTCCAAGTACTTGGCCAGCTCGATATGAGAGATCTGCACATCGAGTGCAGTCTCACGCGCATCACTAAAGGGCTTGCTGCGTCCGGTCAGCTCGATCGGCGTGCCATTCACATTTACCGAAAACGAGGGTTGGGTGTAGACATCAATGTCGTACGGCAGATTGGAGAGAAAAGGAATGCCGATGTTAAGATCGCGGACTCTGTGCTGCGCATGTTTGGGACGATCGTCAAAATCAAGGCTGCCATTCTCCAGTCGAATGTTGTTAATAGAGAAATGTAAAGACGCTGCTGGCGCTGGTTCGGGTTGCGCTTGCGGCGCGGCGGCTGGCGGCGTCAACAAGTCGGAGAAATTGTAGGAAAGGTCTTCGTTGCGGACAATCGATACTTGCGGGGTTTTCAACGTCACCTCACGGACTATCGGGCCACGCCTCCAAATCGATGCGACTTCAAGGTTGAGCGCGAGTTCCTCGAATGACACAAACTGATCGGTCCCGTTGCGATCCTTGAGCGTGAAGTTTTTCACCTGAAGGGTGAGGTAAAATGGGTTGAAATGTACTTCCTGGATCGTGGCCTCTCGATGGAGCCGCTGGGTGAGTTGACTGGTGAGCACCGCCTTGAGAATGTAGGGCAGGGCAAAGAAGCCGAAGAGCGCGAAGAGCAGCAGACCAATGCTGCTCCACAATAGAAACCTTTTCCAAAAGCCAATCGTCAGGACGTTTGAGAGCTTCATCGCCCCTCCTTGGGCTCGGCGCTTCGCTTAGCCCAGACCGTGAGGCGGCGTAAGGATGGAATAAGCCGCCCCGTTTGGCAACCCGTTAGTGGGATCGGAAAAAGTGAGTAGTTTGGTTTAAATATAATCCTTTTGCGCAAGATACTCCGCCATCAACACTGCTCCCTTCGCGGCGCCCATTTTGGTGTTGTGGCTGACCAGCATGTATTTAATGGCGTTGTCTAACGCTTGATCCGGACGCAGCCGACCGACTGAGGTCGCCATCCCATCTTCTGCATCACGGTCCAGCCGTGGTTGAGGACGGAACGGATCATCATGCACAATGATCATGTGTTGCGGCGCCGAAGGGAGTCCCGACTTCACAAACTCCTGACCAAATTCGATCATTGCTGCTCGTGCGTCAGCCACCGAACAGGGATTGGCCATCGACGCGATGACGGCTTCAGTGTGACCTTCAAGCACGGCGGCTCGGGTGCAAGTTGCACTGACAACGAAGTCTGCTGGGGTAATGCCTCCTTCACCCAGCGCACCTAAAATCTTGCGCGACTCTTTCTCGACTTTTTCTTCTTCGCCAGAGATGAAAGGAATGACGTTATCGAGGATATCGAGCGCAATAACCCCAGGGGAACGTCCGGCGCCGGAGACGCCTTGCATCGAGGTCATGAATACTTTCTTAAGGCCAAATGTATCGAACAAGGGCTTGAGCGTGATCGCCATGCCAATGGTTGTACAGTTCGGCTGAGTAGCGATGAATCCCTTCCAGCCGCGCTTTTTTTTCTGCCCATCAATCAAGCGCACGTGATCGAGATTCACGCCCGGAATAAGGAGCGGCACATCCTGTTCGTAGCGGAACGCCGATGCTGTGCTGATGACGGGCGTCGTCTTCGCGTACAGCGGCTCCAGCTCACGCGCCGGTTCGGACTCAACTGCAGAAAAGACCAAATCGATTCCGTTCAGGTTGAGCGACGAGGCTTCCTGGACGGGCAATGGCAGCGCCTGCGCCGGCGGTTCTTCCTGACACCACCATCGTCTAGCGCCCGTTTTGGGATCGCGAATAGCTTCTGCATAACTCTTCCCAGCTGACCGCTCCGAGGCGGCGAGCGCACTGACTTCAAACCATGGATGATTGCATAACGCAACCAGAAACTGCTGACCGGTAATCCCGGTTGCTCCAACAACAGCAACTCGTTTTTTCA
>CAZUFQ010000576.1:0-5052 GCA_964618735.1 uncultured Enterobacteriaceae bacterium | reverse complement strand
CATAACGATCACGCACGGTTTCTTCTATGTGCTCCTGCCCTCCCCGCTTCTGCGCGAAACCAACTTCGGTTTTTGTTTTCTCTTCCTGTAAATGCCCATGGGACTCGCGCACTCGATCCAGATTTTCTTCGTGTGCCCGGACAGCCGTTCGCAATTGCTCAAAGCTCACCTGTCGCTCAGTCTGTTCCTGCATTACTCTAGCTAAATCTTCCCTAGTTTGAGACAAATTGTTTGATAATTCAGCAAGAGCATTTTTGAGCTTGGTTATTTCTTGCATTGCAGATTCGACTTCTGATTGGCAGACGGCCAGGCGCTCATCGAGTTCACCTTGCCGCTCACGGACACGTACAACCTGAGCACGGAGACTTTGTTGCCGTTCTCGCCGTTCAGCGACGCGCACTCGTAGCTCGTCTGTTCGCAGACGTTGTTGTTCAAGCGCAACTTTGGCTTGTGCGACTTCTCCTTGCCATGCTGATAGAGCGGCTTCCCGTTCTCGGCGACGAACATCTAACTCAGATTCACGCGACTCACGAGCCAAAATTTCCTGTGTTAATGACTCTCGTTCGCTCTCCAGCGTTTGACGCTCATAAGCAACGCCTTCCTGCTTATCCAATAAGCGGCGCTGCTCCCCATCTAATCGCCCCTCTTCACGCTGTAAGGCCTCTCGCTCTTGTCCAAGCGTGCGGGCTTCTGCTTCCAGCAAGGCAATCTCACCCTCCAACTCTTGCTGCTTTGTTTTCATTTCCTGACGGCGTTGCACCAATTCTGCTACGACGTGTTCGTGGCGTTCAACCTCTTGGCGTAACGCGCGGATTTCACGACGCCGTTCGAGCAATGCTTCTTCAGCAAAGCCTTCGTTGCCGCCACTGACAATCCCCTGAGAAGAAATCACATCTCCCTCAAGCGTCACAAACGTGTGGAGCGCTCCGTTCTGTTGCCAAAGCTGGAAAGCAACTTCTAAACTAGGCGCTAAGACCGCTTCGCCTAATAGCGATTCGGCTACAGTACGATACCGAGGATCGACGTTGAGCACCTCTAACAGCGGCCGGACTCCCTCAGCGCCTAATATATACGGGTGACTACTGGCATGACCATTGCCATTACCGTTCGTATACACAGCTCCTTTATCCACACGTGGATGGAGAGGAATAAAACTGCCGCGACCAGCGCCAGCGTCTCGCAAATAGGCCACAGCATTCAGGCCATCTTCCACTTGAGAAACAACAACATATTCAAGTTTCTCACGGAGTACGGCAGCCACCGCTCTTTCATAAACCTGCGGCACCTCGACTACCTGGGCAATAACCCCGCAGACGCCTTCAGTTGCTGCTGGGTTAGCCATGATCGTGCGTACTCCTTGCTGGTAGTGATCAAACCCCTCTTCAAGTTCTTGCAGCGTCGCTAAACGTGCGTGTAGCTCTGCTTGCCGAGCCCATGCCACCGTCAGTTCACTTTCCAGCTGTTCGGTTGAGGTAGCGATTCCTCGTAAATCTCCGGTTTTCTCTTCCCGCCGTTGTTCTCCCATGCGCAGTCGGTCGCGAATCTGTGAGAGCCGCGCCTGTGTTGCCAGCAGAGATTGTTCAGTCTCGGCCAGCAAACTGTGAATGCGTTCCGCTTCACGCGCCAGAGCAGCTAACCGCTGCTCGATCTCATTAGCGCGACGCCGCGCATATGCAAGCGCATTCTGCACCTGCGCTTCCTGCGTCAACAAATCAACAATCTCTGTCTTGATATTTTCTCCAGCCGCTTCACGCTGTGCTAACGCCCGCTGCTCGTCACTAGCCTCCTGTTCATAAGCGCGCAGCAACCGTTCTTCTTCTTGTACCCTCTCAAGCGCTTCGGCAACCTCTTGCTCAAGCTGACGGAGTTCCTCTTGCGCTTGCGTTCGCTTCTCATCAATGCCGTTTGCTTCTTCTTGCGCCCCTATAACCCGCGTCGTGTTCTGTTGCTCTTGTTGCACAAGGAACTGTTTGCGTTGTTCTCCTTGCTGTAACTGACTCTCTAACGTGCGGCGCTGCTCCTCCACTTCACGCAACATTGTCTCTTCACGGGTAAGCGCTTCTAAAGCGCGAGTGCGTTCCACTACAAGACGCTGTTCTTCTTGCGTGAGTTGCACTTCTTGCTCTGCAAGCGCGGCGCGGCGCTCGGCTAGCGCTTCAAGCTCTCCGCTAAGGGTACGAAAGGCTTGACTCAACAACGTCAAGTCAACAGTTTTAAGCTCCTCCTGAAAGGCGCGATACTGCTCGGCTTTCTTTGCTTGACGCCGTAGCGACCCCAATTGTCGCTCTAACTCACGTAAGAGGTCAGCTACACGTGAGAGATTTTCTTGAGTGCGTTCCAGCTTGCGTTCAGCGGCGATCCGACGACTGCGGAAGAGACTCACACCAGCCGCTTCCTCCACCAGCAGGCGGATTTCTTCAGGTTTCGCATTGATGAGGTGATCGACACGACCCTGTTCAATCATCGAATAGGCTTTGGTGCCGGCGCCAGTACCGAGAAAAAATTCGACGATATCCCGGAGGCGGCAAGGAACTTTATTAAAGAGATACTCGGACTCGCCAGAGCGGAAATACCGACGTGAGATCATCACTTCGGTCCAGTTGGGCGGCACAATGCCAGCGGACCCGTTGGCGTCATTTATAGTTAGATTGACGTCGTCATTGCCGCCATTTTCCAGTATTAAGGTGACTTCGGCCATGCCCATGGGCGAGCTGTGTTCGTTCCCAGTAAATATCACGTCTCCCATCTCCTGACCGCGGAGATGTTTTGCACTCTGCTCACCTAACACCCAACGGAGCGCATCGACGACATTGGATTTCCCACACCCATTCGGACCAACAATAGCGGTGATGCCAGCGGGAAAAGACAAAGTCGTTTTGTTTCTGAACGATTTGAAACCGATGAGTTCTAATTGCTTGATGCGCATCTGCCCCACCCTGCTGCCTCCGAATCCCCTACCACCTTTTCATTTTCACACGGGAAAATCTCAAGGGACAGGGCCAAAAAAACTTGCTAACTACTATATATTGTGGGGAGGAAGAAATCTAGACGCTAGGCTCAGATAGACCTCTTATTGTTATCTATCACCTACGATTCCGGCCAATTGGAGTCAGAGGATAGAAGCGGCCACAAGATCAAGGGTAATCAAAATCCGGGCGGCATCTGCTTGCTCTTATCACCACACAAATCTACAGAGGGAAAACTTGGCCGCAATCCTTAATAAGCTTGCAACTCAGATTTCCCCTGAAGCGGCAAAATCTTCCCCTCCCCCGTTCCGCATAAACCACGAACAATCACAAGCTATAGTGTGGCAAACCCAAGTCTAGGAAAATCGAGGAATTAGCTCAGAAATAGATTCTGGCGCCTTTCCTGCTCCTTCGGACGTAGGAAGGAGACAAATTCGCAAAGCTTCTCTTTTTTTATTCACTTGTAGAAAGAACTTTGAGTTTTCTACTTAACACTTCAGAGAGAGGAAGTTTCAATGTCTATTTCGAGCATTAATTCTGGAGCCAATCCAGCCTGTCAAACTGGCCCCTCTAGTCTCTTTAAACAAGTCAGACAAGACTTTAAGGCGATTGAAAACGCCGTGCAATCCGGTGACCTCGCAAGTGCAAAACAAGCAGTCGCCGCATTTCAACAAGATCAACAAAACCTTCAAAATGCGCGTGGCGCCGCGGGAGGACCAAACCAGGATCCTCAACCGAATAGCCAATTCAAGAATATGGTCTCGTCGCTCATCACTTCAATCCAGTCGGGGGACCTGAGCAGCGCGCAGAAGAGCTTATCCGCCGTACAAGCAAATATGAGAGCGTTTGGTGCGGGCCACCACCACCATCACAGCGGAGGCGGGAAGGATGGGGATGCCGATGCCCAAAGTCAAGCGAACGCGTCTTCACTTAACTCGCTTTTTCCCCCAACAGGGTTAAGTAACAGCAGTGGCGCTTCTTTCGACAACACCATTCCCCTTCAAAACTTACTGAGCAACTTTGTCAATTCAGCCGCGCAAACCGCGTATACAAACACCATAGGTATACAGGCAACATCTCCCCTCCTCAGCACCCAAGCCTAGCTATGGTTCACTGGAACGGCGGTCTTAGGGAGGTGAGGCTACTGCTCCTTTCTCTAGCTTACTGAGAAGATTCGCCAAAGGGTCGAGGCGCCGCGCCGGCACACGCGACGCTGGACATCACTTTTCTCCATTCCTCCATCGGTTAGAGACGTCAGCAGCAAATGTCAGCTTTGGCGACACGAAAGATCTGCATCATCATTTAATCCAGCTATGCTGCTTATCCTCTAGAATAATGTACCGCCAGAGGAGCTGAGGCCGATGAGGGTGAATTCAAAGCGAAACTCAAACTCTCTAGGATTTACTTTGTCAATGATTCCCAAATCGATGAACCAGCAATGTTGCGGCGCAATATACCGGAGAAAGTAGCGATCCGACGTAAAAGCAGAAGTGTTGAGATCATAGCGGCTGACGTAATACCCTAGAAGATAATCGGTCAGATGCAGAGAGAGCGCGGTATCAAGTTCCTTTGGCGGACTGACATCAAGAGGACTGATGAGACTCGCATTAAACGCCTTGATAAGGCGGTTGCTTGTCGATCGATAGGAGAAGCTGATGCTGGTGTTGCGTTGCAAATACTGGAGAAGCGGCGGGAAGGGAGGCAAGGGACGAGGATCACGGAGCGAAATTCCCACTTTTGTTGTCGCTACACTGCCATTATCAACGTTGTAGGTCGAGTCAAAGCTCACACTTGTAAAAGAGAACGGCGTCAATCGAGCCGAGACGTCCACATCGGAATAATGTTTCTTGTCCAGATTAAGAACCCGAGAAGGGTCATAAGCGTGAGAGATTGTTAAGCGCCCTAGTTCTCTAATTTCCGTGCCTTCCGTCCCCGCATCACTTCCCGTTGGCGTGGTCCTAAATTTTCCCAAAAACCGGTTGGATATTCCATAAATCCAGACATTTCGCTCATTAATACGATCGAGAGGATCATATAAGGGAAGATGACGCTGTGGCACGAAGGGAACATAGAGATATTCAATTTC
>CAZUFQ010000575.1:0-5055 GCA_964618735.1 uncultured Enterobacteriaceae bacterium | reverse complement strand
TGCCGAGCTTTTGGTGCCCTTGCGTCATGACGAGATTTGCGGTTTTCCGACCAACGCCTTTGAACTTTACTAACTCGTCAATTTCATCCGGTACGCGACCGGCGTAGTGTTCAACCAAAGTGTGCGAAATATCGAGCACGGTCTGCGCTTTGGTCTTGTAGAACCCCACAGGATAGATCGCTTGCTCGATTTGCGCGGCAGTAAGTGTGAGCATTTTCTCCGGTGTATCAGCAAGGGCAAACAGACGCCGCGCTGCTGGTCCAGTCGTTTCATCTTTCGTGCGCAGACTCAACAGACATGCAATCAGCACCAGATAAGGATCGCGTGAAAGTGTGGCCATCTGTGTCACGACCGGCGCTGACCATTTCGGCGCGGCCTCGCGCAGCAGGTCGAAAACTTTAGAGATCGTGCGATTAGTGATCATGATCATCCCGGTAAATTTTGACAATGCCGACAGTCAACGGCAAGCGATCTTCGCGTTCCTGGAAATCTTCTCGTTCACAACGAAGACCAACTTGTTCTAATTGTCTATAAAAGTCATCAGTATTAGTTCGTCGAGCATCGGCGAACAACGCGTACCCATGCGGCGCCAGATGTTGAGCAAGAAACGTCGCCAGCGCCGCGAAAGTAGGCCGATCGTACAAAATTTCAGCGCCAAGGATGAGCGAGAAGCGTTGGGATAATTGCGCTCTTGTAAAATCGAGGACGCGCGTCACAAAGGCGCCACAGCCGTTCTGTTGTGCGTTAGCTGCAGCGAACACAAGCGCATCGGATTCTCTATCCGCAAACGTCACACACCCACCCTTCAGTCCTGCAACAATGCCGGTCAAGCCGAGACCGCAGCCCAGGTCAAGCACCTGGAGATCTTGGCACTCGACTTGCCCCTCAATGTAGCGCGCCAGCGTCAGCGCTCCTGTCCACAAATGCGCCCAGTAGGGAGGCTCCTCGGTTTCATCCTTGAGCAGCGCGGCACGGTCCACGTAACGTTCGAGGTCCTTCACACGCAGCAGCGTCAACGCTCGTGAACCGACGGTGAGTTCGACAGATTCGCTATCGTAGTGCCGCGAGATTGGCATGAATTCCTAGTTTGACACCTTTAGAAATAGATACCTGCTTCGACAGGCTCAGCACGAACGGCTTTTTCAATAAGCAGCTTCCTTGTCCCGTTCACCCTGAGCTTGTCGAAGGGTGAATTTTTCAAATCATTCAAACGCATTGAGTCCGGTAATATCTCGCCCAATCGTGAGGCGATGAATATCTTCCGTGCCTTCGTATGTATTCACCGTCTCCAGATTGAGCATGTGACGGATGACGGGGTACTCGTCGATGATGCCGTTGCCGCCGAGAATGTCCCGCGCCAGACGCGCAGTCTGTAGCGCAGTAGCGACATTATTCATCTTCGCCATACTGACGTGCTCCGGCCGCATTTTGCCCGAGTCCTTCAACCGCCCCAGACGCAGCGCCAGCAGTTGGGCTTTGGTGATTTCCGTAATCATCCACACCAGCTTTGATTGCACGAGTTGGTAGCCTCCGATGGGCCGAGAGAACATGACGCGATTTTTCGCGTAGTCCAACGCGCTTTCGTAACAGGCGATAGCGGCGCCGGTAGCACCCCACGAAATGCCATACCGCGCCTGCGTGAGACACATGAGCGGAGATTTGATGCCGCCTGAGCCCGGGAGTAGATTCTCCTCGGGAATCCAGCAATCCTCGAAGATCAACTCCGAAGTAATCGAAGCGCGCATGCTGAACTTGCCTTCGATGTCGTGCCGGGTGAATCCTCGTCGTTCTTTTTCTACTAAGAAACCACGAATCGTGTCTTTGCCGTTTTCTTCGAGTTTCGCCCAGACAACTGCTACATCAGCTATGGAACCATTTGTGATCCAACGCTTGGTCCCATTTAACACAAAGCCGCCTTTTTCGCGGCGCGCTCGTGTGATCATCCCTCCGGGATTAGAGCCAAAGTCGGGCTCGGTGAGGCCAAAACAGCCGATGGCCGTAGCATTCGCCAGTCGCGGCAGCCAGAAACTCTTCTGGGCTTCAGAGCCAAACGTGTAGATTGGGTACATGACCAAGGACGACTGCACGCTGGCAAACGAGCGTAAACCGCTATCGCCCCGTTCCAGTTCTTGACTAACCAGGCCGTAGCACACGCTGTTAAGTCCGGCGCAGCCATACTGCGTCGGCAATGTAATGCCGAAAAAGCCCAGCTGGCCTAGACGAGGAACCAGTTCTTGGGGGAAGCTCCCTTCGCGGAAACACTGCTTCACTCTCGGAAGAAATTCCTCGTCAACAAAGCGACGCGCCGTGTCGCGTACGAGGCGCTCTTCTTCGTTCAATAACTCTTCAATTTCGTAGTAATCAACCTGGGCCATATCTTACTCCTTACACAATTGGCGCGTAGCTCGCTCTATGGCATGTCGTAGATAGCCCGCTTATTGCGTTCACTCTATGGCGTATAGCTTCAGCAATTTTTGCTATCAGCCATCTGCTATAGAGTGAGCGAAGCGAACGAGCCATCAGCCATCTGCTAAAATCCCCGAGGTCTCCCTTCTCCGCGCGGGTCGGACACTCCAGTAATCAGGCCAGAAGATATATCAACAGACAACGCTTGCACATTGCCGAACGGCGTCCGCCCGTCGCCAGTATCTTCCACCGGCGTGACTTTGTGCCCGAGTTGTCGCAATGCATCGAGCAACCCCTCGGGCGGATCGCTCCTTTTTGTCTCTACGAGCAACTCATCCGGAAACCATTGATGGTGGATACGAGGCGCGAACATCGCCTGTGGCAGCATCATGTCATAGGCCAGCACGTTGAGCAGCACTTGCAGCGTGGCGCTGATAATCCGAGAACCACCCGGACTACCTGTCACCAACACGACCTTGCCGTCTCGCGTGACAATCGTCGGACTCATACTGCTCAGCGGCGTCTTGCCCGGCGCTATGGCGTTCGCTTCATTCTCCCCGATTAATCCAAAGGCATTCGGACGGCTTTCTTGCGCGCTGAAATCATCCATTTCATCATTGAGCATCACGCCGGTTCCCGGCGCCATCACGCCGCTGCCGAAGTAGAGATTGACGGTTTGCGTCGTTGCGACCGCATTGCCGTCTTTATCAATAACAGAGAGGTGGGTCGTACTGGTGGACTCTACCTTGCCCGGTTGTGTCGCCGGCAGCGTCTCGCTTGGAGTAGCTTTGGTCAGGTCAATTTTTGCTCGTAGATTTGCGGCGTAGTCAGGAGATGCAAGCATCTTGACCGGCACATTGGTAAAATCTGGATCGCCTAAATAGCGAGCGCGGTCGCGGAAAGCGAGGCGCATTGTTTCTGTAAGGAGATGTATCTCTTTAGGCGTATGGAAACCGATCTCTTGCAAGGGAAACCCAGAAAGTACATTTAACATCTGCAAAATCAACACGCCGCCTGAACTCGGCGGCGGCATGGCGTGAATTTCCGCGCCCTGGAACGAGCCGGTGATAGGAGGGCGATAAAGGACACGGTACCGATCCAGATCTTTTTGCGTCAGTAGTCCGCCACGGGCGTTCATCTCAGCTACAATCGCTTTTGCTACACGACCCTTATAAAATGCATCCTTGCCTTTCTTGGCGATCTCTTTCAGGGTCTGGGCCAAATCCTTTTGGATGAGGAGTTCTCCTTCATGAAGCGGACGATCCTCGCGAAAATAGATCGCCCGTGTAGTAGGAGAGTCCCCTAGCAGTTTCGCGCGATAGCCAATCGCGCCGGAGAGCTGCGGGTAGATCGGGAATCCCTCCTCAGCTAGTCGGATAGCAGGAGCCATCACGTCCTTGAGCGGCATCGTGCCGTATTTTTTTTGCACTTCGACGAGACCGGCAACCAAGCCTGGCACGCCGACAGCCAGTGGACCATTACGACTGAGTTCAGGAACAGCTTTCCCATCGCGTATGAACATGTCGCGTGTGGCAGCGAGCGGCGCACGCTCACGAAAATCGATCGCTATAGTTTTTTTGCTCTTGGCGAGGTACAGCAAGAAAAACCCGCCACCACCAATGCCAGTTGATTGCGGGCGAATCACACTAATAGCGAAGGAAGCAGCCACTGCAGCATCGACCGCGTTGCCGCCACGGTGCAACATGTCGATCCCCGCCGCGCTCGCTTGGTCACCGGCGGTCACTACCATCCCCTGGCGACTCGTCGCCACGAAGGAGCCGTATTTGGAGAGGTCTTCCGTATCCGCGGCAAGCGCGATAGCCACAAGCGTTATGAACAGGAAGAATTGACAAAATACCTCACGCACACCGAACCACTTCATTGTCATTACTACACCTCGTAAGCTCGCCCGAGTATACGGAAGTGGACGTTGCTCAGCAACGCGTTTCGATCGTCGCTCCTTATTTGTGTAGCTCAGATTGACTTCAAAAATCGTCGTTGGTACGGTGCCGAGAAGGAGGAGCCCAGCATGGCTTCTGTCAATAAAGTGATTCTCGTCGGCAATTTAGGCAAAGATCCTGAAGTACGTTATACCCCGGGTGGACAAGCCGTGGCGAAGTTTCCACTGGCCACCACTGACAACTGGACGGATCAAAGCGGACAGCGCCAAGAAAAAACCGAATGGCACAATGTTGTCGTTTGGGGCAAACAGGCTGAGAACTGTGGCCAGTATTTGGCCAAAGGCCGCCAGGTCTATCTTGAGGGTTCTATTCGTTCCCGCAGCTATGACGATAAAGAAGGGAACAAACGGTACATCACCGAAGTGGTTGCCCAACGAGTGCAATTCCTCGGAGGTGGTGGTGGAGGCGGGCGCGGCGCGCAAGCCGAAAGCGGTGGACCTGGTGGTGGATTTGATGATTTTGGCGGCGGTCCGATTCCGGACGATGACGTTCCGTTCTAAGGCGGGACACGATCTACATTTCGAGAGGCGCTTTCATCAAGTGACCCTCTCGGAATGGTCATGCCATTGGTTGCCCTCTTGATGATGACAACAACGGAGGGTGCCACTGCTGGCTTGTCCAGCAGTGCAGGATCTTTTTCGGGAGAATGACATACCTCATTGTCACTGCGGTGGATAGCAACGAAAAG
>CAZUFQ010000574.1:0-5077 GCA_964618735.1 uncultured Enterobacteriaceae bacterium | reverse complement strand
ATAAGCAATTGTTAATCCGCAGGTGCGCCGAAGTATTAGGCAAGTTGTATTCTGACGTGCTGACCTCTCGTTGGGCGCAGGCCACGTGAACCTCGGCGCGCAAGACGTCGGTTCTGGTCACTTCTCCGACTCTGAAGCGTACTTGCGCCTCTTTCAGCTCAGCTTGGGTCAGTTTCAACGTATCTTGCGCTACTTTTACTTGCGCCTGGACGCGTAAAACATCATAGTAAGCGCCGGCGACGCCGAACAGCACTTCACGAATGGTGAAACCATACTGCTGCTCGTTTTGTCGAATCGCATCTTTACCAAGTTGCCATGAAGGAGGGAAAGCAGGTTGGATAAGCGGCTGGGTAACGGAGAAAATCCCCTGCCAACTTTCCAGCGGGCGAATTAAGGAAGGGGTGTTGGTCTGTCCTGGAAGCGTAGAAGTCTGCGTAAAGGAGATTTCTTCTTTATTGCGTGCGTACGTACCGTCGACCTCCGCACGGGGCGTGAGCAGCGCAATCGCCCGCCAGGGTAAAAGCTGCGCTTTGGCGAGTTCGCTTCCGGCTGTTTTAATCTGTTCATCATTAGCGGTCGCGAGGCGGTAGGCGTCATCCAATGTCAACTCTCGCACCGTGCTCGTCTCTTGTGTCGGCTCTTCAGGTTCACTCTCCGCCCAGGCGAACGCAAAAAGAAGCGTGACTAACATACAGACGCCAGCAAGAAGTTTTCTGGTTCCGTCAACAAGCAAGGCCGAACAGAGACTGCATCGCACGGCAACATGAACAGACGTGTTTTGAGTCCATAGATTTCCACCAACTGACATGAATACCCTCCTCATCATTGTTTGGTGAGCTTACAAAAGAGAATACGTGAAAGAGAGAATAGCGAGAGGAGATCGGTAAGCCGGATTCTGTTCCCCCTTGTAACAGAAGAGGGCAACGATCATTCCTCTGGGCATGTCGTTGCCGACATGCTCAAGCGACCGAACCCGGAGGGCTGGAGTGAAGCGGCTCTTGCCCAGGAGGGGCCCCTCCTATTTGGTCTTGCTCCGGGTGGGGTTTACCCAGCACCTCCATCTCTGGAGGCGCTGGTGAGGTCTTACCTTCACCTTTTCACCCTTACCGGCTCGACAAGATAGAGATAGGAAATAGAGATAGAGAAACACTTTCTTTTCTCCGCCTCAAATCTCTGTTTCTATCTGGTTTGCCGGCGGTCTTTTTTCTGTGGCACTTTCCCCGCCTTGCGACGGGCCGTCGTTAACGGCCACCCTGCTTCAAGGAGTCCGGACTTTCCTCGCGTCGAAAAAGACAGGCGCGCGATCGTTTAATCTCCTCTCGCCAACCTTACGCACCCGGAGGCGCTTCTGGTTCCAGCTTACGTAACAGAATGCGCCCACAGTGAGGACAATGAAAAATCACACCAGTACTTTGCTGCACATTACTGAGGATCTGATTGTCCATGTGCGGCGGGATACGCATATGACACCCTCGGCAGGTTCCAGCCCGGATTTCGACTACCGCCAAACCGCCGCGTTTGGCGAAGATGCGCTCGTAACGAGTACAGAGATCAGCATCTATTTGCACGGCAAGCTTATCGCGACTACTCTGCTCAAGCTGCAGCTCCTCTTCTAAAGTTGCGACTTCAGCGGCAATCTGCGCCGACGCCGTTTCAATTTGCGACTTTAATCCCTCAACTCGTGTCTGTGTTTGCACGAGGCTGTTTTTTTCTTGTTCGATACGTTCCAGCAATTGCAGGACGTCGTCCTCCAATTTGCTGTTCGCTTCTTTCATCGAGTCAATCTCTCGCCGCAACGCTTGCAGCTCGCGTTCATTGCGAATTCGATTGAGACGAACCCGTTTCTCCTTGATTTTCTCTTCCTCTTCACGCAGCTGTAATTCAGCTGTGCGGCGCGCTACTTCTGACTCTGTGACGCGTTGCTGTTGTTCTACAGCCTCACGTTCTTTGTCGTTGATTTCAGAAAGAATAGCCGTTGTCCGCTGACGAAGCGCTTCGAGCGTTTGCCCCTTCTTTTGTAAGCGCTGATCTATTTCCTGGAGCGCAGCCAGCAGTTCAATCTGCGAGGCCAACGAGGACCTCCTTTCTTAGCAAACCCAGCGACTGGACTTTTTGTCACCTGGGAAAAATGGGCCCACCAGGACTTGAACCTGGGACCAGCCGGTTATGAGCCGGCAGCTCTGACCAGCTGAGCTATGGGCCCGTACATTACAAATTTTCTTAAGCATATCACGCGAACACAACTTTTCCTATTCCTACCCTTCGAATTGCTTGAGGCGCTGTAAGCCAAATCGCACCGCAGCCTCATCACCGCGTTGTTCTGCTTCACGTAACTCACGTAATAACTGTTCCTTGCTTAACTTACGCTGGGCGCCACGAATTTTCATTATACAGTCAAAAAGGAACCGTTGCCGTGCAGCTTCGTCTTCCTCAGTGTGAGGGCGTCCATAGGTCCGTGAGACTTGATCCGCTATTTTTCTCGGTAATTTAGCTAAAAATTCACTTAAATCGAGATGATCCGTATGACGCCACGCCACAATAATCTCATTCGCCATTTCTCCCCAGCGCTGAAAGGCAGGCACAATCTCCTCGTCAGCAATACATAGCGCAGCATTGCGATCTACCAACATCAGTTGGATGAGCTCAGCTTCGATCGCAGCTTGCCCGCTCAAGCGTTCCTCGGTAGGAGCAATGCGTGGAGCTTGTTGTGGCCGCGGAAGATTAGGCGTCGTCATCGAATGACGTAATTCTTCTTCATTCACGGCAAAACGTTGGGCAATTTGGGTCAACAACGCTCCACGCGCCACCACATCACTGACCGAGTTGAGCACAATCAACGCCTCGCGCGTCGCTTGTGCGCGCTGAAAGGCCGATGCGCCTGGCGGAGGCGCGTGCCGGGTAAAATAAAAATCTTCCAATGGCTCGGCTTGATCGATTAAACGACTGAGAGCTGCAACGCCATGCTTCCGGACAAACGTATCTGGATCTTCTCCTGGATCGAGAAACATACCGCGTCCTCGCATCTCCGCCTCTACGCACAGCGGAAAAGCTCTGGTAGCAGCGCGATAGCCAGCTTCGTCTCCATCGAAAAACAGATAAACGTCCGACGTCCCAGTCGCACGGCGTAGCATTTTCAGCTGGTCAACGCCAAGCGCAGTCCCCAACACCGCAACCGTTTCTGTCTGGCCCTGCTGCACGAGAGCAAGCAGGTCGATATATCCTTCGACCAGAATTGCTCGTCCCTGCTGCTGAATCGATTCTTTAGCCTGCGAAAGACCGTAGAGCAGCGTTCCTTTCTTGTACAAGACCGAATCCGGGGAGTTGAGATATTTAGGGAGATGGTAATTTTTTCCCGTGGACGCAGCCTGCGGCATGGGGAGGAGTCGTCCGCCAAAACCTACGATACGCCCGACAACGTCGGTAATGGGGAAGATCAACCGATGGCGGAATCTATCATAGAACTGCCCATTCCCCCCTTTTCCGATCAAGCCCAGTTCAGCTGCTTTGTCTAGATCTGCTTGTTGCGCGGCAAGAAAACGCGTCAAACCATCGCGGCCAGACGGCGCCAAGCCTAGACGAAAACGCTCAGCCACGGATCGTTCCAGCCCACGTTCAGTTAAGTACTGACGGGCAAGCTCTCCGACGTTTCCCCATAGACATCGCTGGAAGTAGGTTGCCGCGATTTCATTTAAGCGCAACAAACGAGCGCGTTCTTTTGCTTGGGGATCCCTCTCCGCCTGTGGCAAGGCGACGCCTGCTTTCGCAGCTAATCGGCGCACCGCCTCTGGAAAAGAAATGCCTTCGACTCGGGTTAAGAAGGAAAATGCATTGCCTCCGGCCCCGCAGCCGAAACAATGAAAGAAGCCGCCTTCCTCATTCACGCTAAATGATGGAGTGCTTTCGCTGTGGAAGGGACACAGCCCGGTATAACTACGGCCTGCCTTGCGTAGCGCCACGTGCGCAGAGATGACCTCCACGAGGCTGATGCGCGCACGGATTTCAGTCAGGATTTCTTCTGCAATCCGTTCCGCCATAAATGTCTCTGCCCTTCCCTTTACAGGAACTCATGAGGTAAAAAAACACCCACTCCAAAGGGGAGTGGGTGCGAAAAAAGAGAGGGGAGCACACCGCCTTTTGCGCTAGCCCGCAAGAGGCAATTACGAGTTCTCTCCTAATAAAAGGACCGGCTTGCACGACGAAGCGCTCTCTTTCTTGCAGCAATCGCTTTCCGCTTCCGTCGTACGCTAGGTTTCTCGTAATGCTCGCGTTTCTTCAGTTCTTGGAGAATGCCCGCCTTTTCACACTGCTTCTTAAACCGACGGATTGCACTCTCAATGGGTTCATTATCTTTGACGCGTACCCCTGCCATGTTGGTTGTCACCCCCTCCCGGGCAGGCCAATAAATTTTGACTATGAGGGCCCTACCTTAGAACCTTTCTCCGTAAAGTCAAGGGAGAAGTCGATCAAGAACTCCTCGCTGAAGCGCAGTCTTCGTCCCTTGTTCTCCCTATTTTTTCGCTCTCTTCCTTCCTAAAAGCTCCCCTCATTCTCAGAGAAGTCTGTTCGGTGAGTGAATTTTCTCTTGACTTAACTTTAGTATCTTACTATACCTTAGTACAGTTATATGTCGGAGAACAACTATTTATCTTCTCCTGCACCCGGCGTCGCTGCGGTCGTAGGTTCTCGGCGAGAACGGAAAAAAGAACGAACTCGGCAAGAAATCTATCGCGCAGCCATGGAGTTGTTTGTGGCGCGAGGATTCGACGCCGTGACCATCGAAGAGATTTGCCAGACTGCAGACGTCGCCAAAGGCACTTTTTTTCTTCACTTTCCCACGAAGGACGCACTGCTCCTTGAATACGGTCATCAGGCCGTACAAGAGCTTGAAGCCTTGCTGCAGGCGCATCAGGGCGGCGCAGTTACCGCCTTGCAAAAAATCCTTACCGCTTTAGCCGAACGCGCCGCTCAGCACGCCGCCATCGTGCAATTGCTGGCGCGGGAATTAGTCTCACGCCCTACAGCCTTCGCCAACGCAACAGAACAAAGCCGCGACCTCGGACAACTCTTTGCCAGTCTT
>CAZUFQ010000573.1:0-5082 GCA_964618735.1 uncultured Enterobacteriaceae bacterium | reverse complement strand
TAGAAGAAGTTGGCTTTGCTGATCTCACCATCGAAGGAATCGCCGCCCGTGCAGGCTGCGGCAAGACCTCAATTTATCGTCGCTGGCCGAATAAGGCCAGTCTCGTTATGGATGCGTTTCTGGTCTCGACGGCTCCGGAGATCGAGTTCCATGGCACGGGCTCGGTGCGCGAGGATTTTTGCCGTCAACTCCGCGCAGTTGTTCGCGTGTTGACAGGTCAACGCGGACGACTCATTGCCACCCTGATTGGCGGCGCTCAGGGGGATCCGGAACTCCAAGAAGCCTACCGCACGCGCTGGCAGTCCAAGCGTCGGGCAGAATCACGCCGAATGCTGCAACTGGCAATTAATCGTGGCGAAGTGCGCAAAGATATTGACTGTGAACTGGTGCTGGATGCGTTGTACGGACCCTTATACTATCGACTGCTTATCAACCATGCGCCATTGACGCCCGCTTATGCTGAAGAATTAGTTAATGTTGTGCTGTCTGGGATACAAGCCTGAGCGCCAAACCGTTTCTTCAAGAAGCTTCACGAAATTTCCGTCTATATTGTAAACTCTACTAATCACTTAAACGAAGCGAAAGGAGGCAAGTATATGCCACAGATACGAGAAATCACTTCAGGACTCCAATTCCCCGAAGGTCCCGTCGCGATGAACGACGGCAGTGTCCTCGTGGTGGAGATCACGCGCGGCACGCTCACACGCGTGCGCCCGAACGGAGCCAAAGAGGTCGTAGCCGAAACCGGGGGCGGACCCAACGGCGCCGCTATTGGGCCGGATGGTAAAGTGTACATTTGTAACAACGGCGGGTTCAGATTCGGCCCTGATGGTCATCCGACCGAGGGCCTGCCGGACGGCTATACCGGCGGGTATATTCAGCGAGTAGATATCGACACCGGTAAGGTGGAGACCCTGTACACTGAATGTAACGGTCATCGGCTACGCGGACCCAATGACATTGTCTTTGACGCCACAGGCGGATTTTGGTTCACGGACTTTGGCAAGCTGTTAGAGCGTCAGCGAGACCGCACTGCGCTCTACTACGCCAAGCCTGACGGTTCGCTGATCAAGGAAGTGGTCTTTCCTATCGACGGTCCCAATGGCATCGGCTTAGCCCCTGGAGATACGCACCTCTATGCAGCGCAGACATTTGAAGGACGAGTATGGGCGTGGGAGATTGTTGCTCCTGGGGAGATACGCAAGGCCACAGGCGAAGGAATGGCGTTGCTCGCCGGTCCCGGCGGCGGAAAGCTCTTAGTGGGGCTTCCGGGCTATCAGCTCCTTGATTCGCTTGCAGTCGATGGCGCCGGGAATGTGTGTGTGGCGACGTTAATCAACGGCGGGATTACGGTCATCTCGCCCGACGGCTCGTCAGTAGAATTTGTTCCGACAGGGGACCCACTCACGACGAACATTTGCTTTGGCGGACCGGACCTGCGCACGGCGTATATAACCCTGAGCGGCCAGGGCAAATTAGTAGCCATGGACTGGCCCCGCCCTGGGCTGAAACTGCATTACACGCGATGACGCCGCCCTTAGTAGATCGTCAAGCGTAAAAGTTGACAATCTCGTTCCCAGGCTCTGCCTGGGAATGCAACTCAACTTGTTAAGATGAAGTTGTTCTTGTGGACTTGAACGACTTTCGCTTCGCCTGCGCGCGCGGGGCGAAATTTCTCTCCGCTCCGTCCTGTTCGAGAATACCAATTGCTTTCTGCATGAGACGCACCATCTCCTGGATTTCTTGTCTCGGCATCCCATCTAACAATTTTTGAGTAAATGCCCTTCCCTCTCCAGCCATACTGACGAGGAATTGCTCGCCTTTGGCCGTCAACACTACACGCTTTTCACGCCCTGACTCTGGGTCTTCCCGTACCCGCACCAATTTCAGAGGGGCGCGCGCCAGCGCCGCTAGAGATCGAGTGATAGTGGAGCTGCTGGTTTCAAACCATAACGCAAGCAGGCGCTCAATATCTTTGCGCCGCATGCTCCCTTCTGGTCCGCCTTCAGCCCGCATGAGCCATAAAATGGCGACCTGCTTTCGGGAGAGTTGACCACAGCGCAGCGTCTCCTCGAACCCCACTCCGATCCGGTAATGAATTGGTAAAAAGAGACTCATCAGAGCGGCAGCGAGATCTTCCTGAACGGGCGGCGGCGAATCAGCCATACAGTCATCCTTCTCCTCAGTTGGACAATGCTCAATGAATTATGCAAGACTCTATGTAAAGGGAATAAAGACCGCACGCAACTTGACAGCACAAGCAAAACCTCTTAAAGCTTGCGTTGTGCAAGTTTTGTCCTGCGCAAAATTTGAAGAGGAGGGACCATGTCGATACAAGCAACGGCGGCTACGCCATACAATCCGCTCGCGCCGGAAGTGATGGAAAACCCGTATCCTTATTATACGGAACTACGCAACAAGGAGCCGGTCGCCTGGATTGAACCTCTGCAGGGCTGGGCCCTCAGTCGTTATGCCGATGTGGATTTTGCCCTGCGTACTCCACAAGTCTTTTCCTCCTCCCGATTTACAGAGCAGACTCTGGGCGATCTCAACCCCACGCCCGGCATCCCCTGGATCCTTGATATGAATCCGCCTGACCATACCCGTTTGCGCAAGTTAGTGAATAAAGGGTTTCTTCCCCGCTTGATTCGCGCTCTTGAACCACGTGTGCAAGAGATTACACAAGAATTGATCGCTTCCTTGAGAAGCCGAACCGAGGGGGATTTGGTCTCAGCCTTGTCCGGGCCATTACCGACGACGGTGATCGCGCAAATGTTGGGGGTTGAATCTGAGCGCCTCAACGATTTTAAGCAATGGTCTAACAATGTCGTCTTAGGAACGAGCCGTCCAACTGATGAGGGCGTCCGCACGCTCGTGCGGCAAAGTGGCGAAGCATTGCGCTCCTACTTCGAGCAGCTGATTGAACGTCGTCGCACAGACCCTGGAGAGGATGTGATTACAGCTTTGGTCCGAGCTGAGGAAGAGCATGATATGCTCTCTGCATCTGAAATCCTCGGGCTGGCAGTCTTGTTGCTGTTGGCGGGAAACGAAACCACGACGAACTTAATCGGGAATGCCGTGCGAAGCCTCCTGAACCATCCAGCAGAGCTTGCCAAAGTCCGCGCTGATCGCTCCCTCGTTCCGTCGCTCGTCGAAGAAGTATTGCGGTACGATTCGCCGGTCCAGTTGATCCCGCGTGTGACCACGCGTGAGGTGGAACTCGAAGGCGGCAAGATTCCCGCCGGAGCCATAGTCTTTTTACTTTTGGGTTCAGCCAACCGCGACGAACGGCAATTTCCTGATCCTGACCGCTTTGACGTCACCCGTAACCCGCAGGATCATGTGGCGTTTGGCTATGGCATTCACTACTGTCTGGGTGCGCCCTTAGCACGCCTAGAGGGGCGAATTGCGCTGGACTCACTGTTGTTCGACTGCCCGCCATTCACCTCTCCTATAGAACATCCTCCACGAATTGCGTCGCTCCTCGTGCGCGGCGTACAGACCCTACCGTTGCGCTTTGCGGCGTGAGAGCATACGAATTGCTCTCAATGTGGCAATATTAATAGACCTTTGTAAGGAGGGTGAACACGATGAGTCAAACCGTATCCGAATCCCAACCGACTCGCATGCCGACCGCCGAAGAGCTAGGCTTCGATCCCGGAGCCTTACGCGAGAAGTACGCCGCCGAGCGCGCGAAACGTCTGCGGGAGGACGCCAACAGCCAATACCAGGAAATCACCGGCCAGTTCGCGCACTACAACGAGGACCACTACGTCGAGCCAGGCTTCACGCGTACCGCGCTACAAGAAGAAATCGATGTACTGATCGTCGGCGGCGGCTTTGGCGGCATGCTGGCGGCGGCTCGGCTGCAAGAGGTCGGGATCACAAACTTTCGCATCATCGAGAAAGCCGGGGATTTTGGCGGCACCTGGTATTGGAACCGCTATCCCGGCGCCCAGTGTGACGTCGAAGGCTATCTCTATCTGCCCCTGCTCGAAGAGCTTAACTACATCCCGAAGGAACGCTACTCCTTTGCCCCGGAGATCTTTGCCCACGCGCAACGGATCGGCAAGCACTTCAATCTGTACGAACGGACCTGCTTCCAGACGAAAGTCAAGGAAGCTCGTTGGGATGAAGAAGCAGGACGCTGGACAATCACCACCGATCGCGGTGATGAGTTCAAGGCGCGCTTTGTGCTCATGTCGAGTGGGCCGCTGAACAAGCCCAAGTTGCCTGGGATTCCGGGGATCGAGAAGTTCAAAGGGCACACCTTCCACACCAGCCGCTGGGATTATAACTACACTGGTGGTGATACCACTGGAGGGTTGCACAAACTCAAAGACAAACGCGTCGGCATCATTGGCACAGGAGCCACGGCGATCCAGTGTATCCCACATCTCGGCGAGCATGCCAAGCAGCTCTATGTCTTTCAGCGCACACCGTCTTCTGTGGACGAACGGAACAACACGCCCACCAACCCGGAATGGGCGAAGACGCTCAAGCCCGGCTGGCAGTACTATCGCAACCGCAACTTCACAGCCCTCTTGGACGGGGTGCGCGTCGAGGGAGATGAGGTCGGCGACAAGTGGACCAGCCCGCTCAAGAAGCTTGGCGATCTGCTCAACAGCAGAAGCTCAGATCTCTCCGGCGCAGAAAAGGCGGCCTTGGCGGAGATCGCTGACTTTCAGAAGATGAACGACATTCGCGGACGCGTCTCTTCGGCGGTGAACGACCCGACGACGGCTGAAGCGCTCAAGCCGTGGTTTGGGCAATGGTGCAAACGCCCAACCTTTAACGACGAGTACCTTCCCACCTTCAATCGACCTAGCGTGAAGTTAGTAGACACCCACGGCAAAGGCGTCGACCGTGTGACTGAGCACGGCGTCGTGGTGGATGGAGTTGAGTACGAAGTAGACTGCTTGATCTTCGCGACCGGTTTCGAGGTAGGGACCGCGTACACACGGCGGGCCGAGTTTACGATGTACGGACGCAATGGCGTGTCTCTCGCCGACGCCTGGGCAAACGGGATGCGCACCTACCACGGTTTCCTGAGCTGCGGTTTCCCGAACTGCTTCCACATGG
>CAZUFQ010000572.1:0-5091 GCA_964618735.1 uncultured Enterobacteriaceae bacterium | reverse complement strand
GCGCCTTCGCCGCCCCCTTTGGCAAAGGGGGCCGACAGACGCGGAGCGGCTGGCGGGGGGATTTAGCCTTCCGCGTTGCTTGTTCAGCCCCATTGAACAATTCGTTCCGTCCGCTGTTACGCCTGTATAGTGGGCGGTTGGAAGGAGCCGCCAGCTTATGGAACGCTTCTATCATCTCGTCGTTTACCGTCCCAAAAGTGTGCTCTTACTCATTTTCTTGCTCACTGGCTTCTTCGCCTTTCATGCTGGCCAAGTCAACGAATCCGGCTCGATGGAAAACCTGCTCTCGCAAGACGACCCGGAGGTGCAGTACTACGAGCAAGTCCGTCGACTCTTTGGCAATGACCAGATGGTGGTGGTCGGCCTCGTCGCCGACACTATCTACACGCCCGAAGTGCTACAGCAGCTCAAGCGCCTCACTGAAGAGCTTCGCAAAGTGGACGGTGTGGCGTCGGTATCGAGTCTTGCCAACGCTGTGGACCTTGTCGCCGATGTGGTCGCTCCTCCGTTGCTTATGCCGCAGATTCCTTCGACGACGGCGGAACTGCAGGAACTGCAACGCAAGCTGGCAGATAGACCGTTGTATCTCGGGACCTTGGTTTCTCCCGACGGCAGAGCCGCAGCGATCAACATTGTCTTTCGCGAAACGAGGTATGACGAATTTATCCAGCGAGGTATTGATGACCAGATTCAGGCCCTGGTCGACCGCGAACAGGGACCAGCAAAAGTGTACTACGTCGGCGTGCCTCACTGGAACGCGGTATTCGGCAGGGATATGAAGGAGAACCATGATCACCGGATGCTGTGGACGCTACTCTCCCTTTTGGTGGGGTTGTTTCTCAGCTTTCGTTCCCTGCGCGGACTACTGTTGCCCGTCTCAATCAGCCTGGCCAGCGTGGTTTGGACCTTTGGGATTGTGGGGCTCACCGGCGGACAACCGAATATGGGCAGTCTGGCCTTGCCTACTCTTTTGCAAATATTGGGTCTTCTGTACGCCTTTCACATCGTCGCTGAGTATGATGAGTTAGCCCGCTCCAGCCGCGCGAAGAATGAGGTGGTGCTGGAAACGATGCGCAGAACCAGTCCGCCGATTCTCATCACCGCCCTCATCACTGTTCCAGGTTTCCTTTCTTTATGTCTCAATCGCTTCGGCGGCATTCAAGAGATGGGGATCTACTCCGCTGTCGGGGTCATCATCGCGTCGTTCCTCGCTCTGACTCTCACGCCGGCGCTCCTCTCGCTTTTCCCACTGCCAGTCCGGCATGAGCATCTGCTCTCACCAGCAGTAAGCGCCGTGCTACGGAATCTGGGCTGGGCTGACTTTCGTTATCGTTACGTCATTATTGGCGTCAGTCTTCTTCTCGTTCCCCTTGCGGTATGGCAAATTTTCTCGATCCCGGCGGACCCACCTGCGCCATTGTCTATCCTACAGGATGACCCCGTTGTCCAAGCCAACCAGGTGTTAGGGCCGTATTTTGGCGACGAAGACTTTTACGTGGTCATCGACAGCGACGAACCAGATCGGATGAAGCAATGGGACACGGTGCGAAAGATCAGAGACTTGCAGCTCTATATCGATGCGCTGCCAGGAGTGCACAAGACCGTTTCCTTTGTCGATTACTGCCTGCTCGTTGGCCGAGGCATCCGAGAGGGCGAAGGAAACCTTGAGGTTTCTCCCGAGGGAGAGATCAAGGAAACACCCAAACTCACGCACGGTGGCCAAACGACCTTCCTAGATAATCCCGAACAATGGAAAGCAGTGCGGCAGTTGCTGATCGTTCGACCCCCGAGCTTCGCGCCGGTGGTGAATGCCGATTTCTCGCGCACGAATATCATGTTGCGCACGAGATTCGATTCCCCTCGGGATATCGCCGCGGCTGGAGACAAGATTCAACAGTTCGCCCACGAGCATTTGCCCACCGATCTCCATGTCCGCTTCATTAGCAACTTCCTCCTGGGGATCCATCTATGGGATGACTTCCGTCGTGGTCTCTTCCAGAGCCTCACTCTCGCCATCGGGGTTGTTTTTGCGGTCATGTCAGCAATCTTCCTGTCCGTTCGCGTTGGCGTCATCGCCCTGCTTCCAACCTTATTTCCGATAGTGATCTTCTTGGGCCTCATCGGCGCTTCCGGCCCCACCCTGGGACTTGGAACCAGCACTCATGCCATCGTGGTTCTGGGACTCGCCATCGATTACACCGTTCATCTCATGACACGGCTGAGTTTTGAACTGCGCACCGACGCGGCGCAGGAACATGCCCTGCTACAGACTCTGACGACGGTAGGCAAGCCGAACCTCTACCTTGCCGTCATATTCTGTCTATGCTTCCTTGTTTACGGTTTTGCAACTTTTGCCCCCATTCGAGAGTTCGGTCTTCTCGTCGCCACCGCCATGATTGTAACGTTGGCGGCAAATGTGGTGTTGCTGCCGGCGCTACTCGCCTCGACCCGCATTCTCACGGTCTGGGACCTCCTCTATACGGTGACACAGCTCACGCAGAGACTTGAACAGCGCGTGGCCGAACGCACCCAAGAGCTACAAGAAGTAAACCGGCAACTGGAGGCGGCCTCTCGCCATAAATCAGAGTTTCTCGCCAGAATGTCGCATGAACTCCGCACCCCGATGAACGCTATTATCGGCTTCACCCGCCTGGTCATGCGGCGCTGTAAGGATGTTCTGCCAAAGCGAGAGCACGAGAACCTGGGGAAGGTCTTGATCAGCTCCGAGCATCTCTTGGCGTTGATCAACGATATCCTTGACCTTGCCAAAGTCGAGGCGGGGCGCACGGAGGTCCATGCCGTGCGTTTCGAGCTAGAGCCATTGATCAATCTCTGCCTCCACACGGTCGAGCCACTCATCAAGAACGAGCGGCTCCGGCTGGTGAAAAAGCTAGAGGGAGGCATACCCGAGCTTTCCACTGACCAGGACAAGCTGAAGCAGATCCTTATAAACCTCCTGAGTAATGCGGTTAAATTCACCGAAACGGGGACGATTACGGTCACCGCCCGGCGCCACGATGAACACGTCGTCATTGCCGTCGCAGACACCGGCATCGGTATTCCCGCAGAGCAGCTAGAGCTGGTCTTTGAAGAATTTCACCAGGTGGACAGCAGTTCCACCCGGCAGTATAGCGGCACGGGCCTGGGGCTCTCGATCAGCCGTAATTTCGCCCAACTGTTGGGCGGAGACATCACGATACACAGCACGGTTGGGGTGGGTTCAACTTTCACCGTCACTATCCCTCTGGACTATGACACTGCGCGGCTGACCGTACCTGTTGCTATCTCGCCTCCTCGTGAGGCTCTGACAACAACGGCTGAAACCGATGCGGTGACGCCAGCCCTTGAGAATCCCGCGGAGGTGAAGTCATGAAGAAAATCTTGATCGTGGAAGATGTAGAATTCAATCGCGATCTCCTGGTGCAGCTCTTAGAAGACGAGTATGAGGTCATCACTGGAAATGATGGCGCGGCTGGAATCGCCCTGGCTGAGCGTGAACATCCTGACCTCATTTTGATGGATCTCTCACTGCCGATAATCGATGGCTGGGAAGCGACTCGCCGGATCAAAGCCAATGTGGCGTTACGCGACATTCCTATCATTGCCTTGACGGCGCACGCGATGAGTGGTGACGTGGAGAAAGCTCGGGCGTGCGGTTGCGATGACTATTTGGGCAAACCGCTTGATGAAGACTTGTTGTTTGAGAAATTGGAGCGGTTCTTGGGATAGCCGACTAAACGACAACGTGTATTTTTTCCTCTCCCTGCCAGGGAGAGAACCAGGGTGAAGGTGATCGAAAGAGTAAGGGGGAGCAGACCATTCTTTTCCCCTCATCCTAACCTTCTCCCCAGCGGGGCGAAGGGACCCAGAGCCATACATGCAGAAGGAGTACCGAAACGAGCGATCGAGACGGTCGCGCTCCCGGAAAAGAAGGAGGAGGCTATGTCCGAGCACGCCAAAATTCTTATTGTCGATGACGAACCGTTTAACGTGGACTATCTGCAACAGGAATTAGAGGACCTGGGCTACGCGACTGTCAGCGCTGCGAATGGGCAGGAAGCCTTGGAAAAAGTAGCTGCTGAGGGGCCGGACCTGATTCTGCTCGATCTGATGATGCCGGTCATGGACGGATTCACAGTCTGTCGCATCTTGAAGGACAATGACGACACACGGCTCATCCCTATTGTCATCATGACGGCGCTGGACGGGATGGAAGATCGCATCACAGGCATCGAGGCTGGCGCTGACGATTTCCTCACCAAGCCGGTCAACGAACGAGAACTGCTGGTGCGGCTGCACACCACCCTGAAATTGAAGCGCTCGGTGGACCGTCGCCTCAACGAGCTTCGCCAAGTGAGGGACCACTTCGCCAAGTTCGTGCCCGAATCCGTGAAGCGCCTGGTTGCCGTCAATCCTGAAGCGCCGGCACTCACCCGGAAGCACGAGCAAGATGTCACGGTGCTCTTTCTGGATATCAGCGGCTACACGCGCTTGAGCGAGCAGTTGCCTCCGGAGACACTCAACAGATTAGTCGAGCGCTATTTCTCGGCTTTTCTTGATCGGATTCATCAGGCCGGCGGCGACATCAATGAAACTGCCGGTGACGGCTTCATGGCTATTTTTCAAGAGACGAACCCATATGGGCACGCGATCAAAGCGGTTGACACTGCACTCGTCTTGCTCGCCATCACTACGGAGCTTAATCAAGAGAATCGCGGACACCCCATTTCCATTCATATCGGCCTCAACTCCGGGGCCGCGCTCGTTGGCGCTACGCACTTCGAAGGAGTGCAAGGCGCCCGTTGGACCTTTACCGCCAGTGGTCCGGTCACGAATCTTGCCGCGCGCCTGGCGGGCGTCGCTAAGGCTGACCAAATCCTGATCGGCCCGGAAACGCTACGACGGCTTGGTGAGCGCTATCACATTGAGCGACTCGGTCGTGAACGTTTGAAAAACATTGCTGAGGCTATCGAAATCTATCGCGTTCTTGGTCCCAGGTCTGGATTAATTATCTAGAGCAAATTGCATTTGCATTTAACTCCTTCTTCACCACTCGACCCTCACTCTATCCCTCTCGCCGCCAGTCGCGGG
>CAZUFQ010000571.1:0-5091 GCA_964618735.1 uncultured Enterobacteriaceae bacterium | reverse complement strand
CTCGTATCACCGTGCACGTGCTCCTTAACTTTGACTTCGCGGACGGGCGGAAAATTATGGGGGAAATGGGTATGGCGATCATGGGTACGGCCAAGGCCAGAGGCGAAGGCCGTGCTGAAGAGGCCGCGCGCCATGCGATCGCTAGTCCATTGCTCGAAGACATTTCCATTCGTGGCGCTCGCGGCGTACTCATCAATATCACCGGCAGTCAGAATATGACGCTGCATGAAGTCAATGAAGCCGCCACGTTGATCCAAGAAGAAGCGGATGAAGACGCCAATATCATCTTTGGGGCCGTCATCGACGAGAATCTCGACGACGAACTACGCATTACCGTGATTGCCACCGGCTTTGGTGAAGCTGAGATTCTTCAGACGCAGCCACAGGCGGCGAAACCGAACGTGACGCCGCTCCGCCAACCCGCACGTCCAGCGATGCCGACTGATCGGCGGCGCGTCAGTATGGGATCAATTGCGGCGGATGATCTCGATACTCCAGCATGGCAACGGAAGCGCCAGACCGAGAGTACTGCGTCGTCTGCACCAACGCCGGGTAATCTGGAGAGTGAAGATCGTTACGACATCCCCGCTTTTTTGCGGAAACAAGCGAACTAGTACTTAATCCCGGGAAGAGCATTATTCATCATGCTCTTCCTGTCTTGCGCAGGCTGAGCCGGGCAGGTACCCTCCTCGCCATGCGCTTGAGTATCGAACGAGCCCAGCGGCGTCTCGCTAATGAGACGAGGCTTTTCGTTGCCAATGGAGAAGGGGAAATCCCGGTCTGCTTGATTTATCCCAATCGATATCCCGTGGGGATGTCGAATCTCGGGTTTCAGGCGGCGTACAAAATTTTAGCGCAAGACGCGCGGTGTCGCTGTGAGCGCGCCTTCTTGCCGGACTCCGCTGAAGCGGTCGCGCTTCAGCGCACTCGCACGCCGCTCACCTCTCTAGAGAGCCAACGTCCGTTGACCGATTTCGAGCTGCTCGCTTTTTCTCTTTCGTTTGAGACCGACTATCTCCATATTCTCAATGTTCTCGCGGCGGCGCACGTGCCGTTGTTGGCGCGCGAGCGTGAAGACTATCACCCACTGGTCATTGCCGGCGGCCCAGCCACTTTTCTCAACCCTGAACCAGTGGCGGAATTTATTGACTTGTTTCTGATTGGCGAGGGGGAAGAGATGATCCCCGAGTTTCTCGAATGCTACGCCGAGGTTCGAAAAGCGCGCCTCAGCCGCACAGAAAAACTACGTCGCCTCAGCGATATCGAGGGCGCTTATCTCCCGACTTTGTTCACTCCCTGTTACGACACCGAGGGAAAAATTACTCGAATGGATTATCATGGCTCTGGGGAGCCGCGGGTGAACCGTCGTCTAATCCGCAATCTTGATGCGTACCCCACATCTTCGCAACTGCTCACCTCGGAGACCGTCTTCGGCGACATGTACTTGATCGAGGCCAGTCGCGGTTGTGAATGGGGTTGTCGCTTCTGCGCAGCGGGGTTTATGTACCGTCCGGTGCGATATCGTAGCACCGCCTCACTTAAGGAAAGTGTTGCGGAGGGACTCCAGCATCGTTCGACGATTGGGCTCATCGGCGCCGAAATGGCCAGTCAACCGGGGATCGCTTCGATTTGCGAATTTATTGGTCAGGCAGGAGGGCGCGCCTCTCCCTCATCCCTCAAAGCGGATGTGATTACCAAAGACCTCGCGCAAGCGCTCGGCGCGCAACACAATCGGTCAGTGACTGTGGCGCCTGAGGCCGGTTCCGAACGGATGCGGCGTTTCATCAATAAAAATCTCACCGAGCCTGAAATTTTGCGCGCAGCCGAGTGGCTGGTGAGCGGCGGCGTCCAAGCGCTCAAACTCTACTTCATGTTAGGGTTGCCGACCGAGACGCAGGCCGACGTGGATGCGATCGCCGATCTAACCGTCAAAATTTACGACAAGTTTTGCGTCAAGAATGCGAAAGTAGGCAGTCTCACACTTTCAGTCAATGCCTTTTCTCCCAAGCCATGGACGCCTTTACAGTGGGAGCCGATGGAAGAGATGGCCAGCCTTCGCACCAAGCTCGCGGGCTTAAAAAAACGGCTTTCACGTCTGCCGCGTGTCACAGTGGACACCGAATCGCCGCGCGAAGCATATTATCAAACACTATTGTCGCGTGGCGACCGCCGGACCAGTCAAATCCTTTTGGAGACCCATCAAAATGGCGGCGACTGGTGGAGCGTCATTCAGCGCTTGCGGCGTACAACCAGGCCTCAGACTACAGACCCTCCACGCCTGCACCCTGATTTCTTCGTGCATCGCCGCTACGACGCAAACGGGATTTTACCGTGGGACTTTATTGATAACTCCTTCAACAAAAACTACCTCTTAGCTAAGTGGCGTAAGGCGCACCTGGAGCGACAAACGCCGCCGTGTGATGTGACCACGTGCCACAACTGCAAGGCGTGTTAACGATTTTTGCCTGAGAACCGACTGATGATCTTCGCTATTGGTAATGACCTCGCTGAAGTAGACAGAATTCGCGCTGCGATCGAAGCCCCTCTCACAGGTTCGCGCTTTCGCAATCGCGTGTTCACTCTTGGTGAGCAAGAATACTGCGAACGGCGACGAGTCGCCAAATATCAAAGTTACGCTGCGCGTTTTGCCGCGAAGGAAGCAACGATGAAAGCGCTCGGGCGCGGCTGGGGCAGGTATGTCGGCTGGCTCGATGTCGAAGTCGTTAGACCGCGCGGCTCCCGGCCGCAGATCGTACTGCATGGGAAAGCGAAGGAATATGCAGAGTCGCTCGGCATTGCGCGCTTCCACCTCGCTTTAACACATACGGCTGCGCTTGCTGAAGCCGTCGTCGTGGCGGAACAGGAGAACTGAACGCTTTCGCCAAATAAAAGAAGTGGATTACGCAACGGGGCGCAGGAGACGATAAAATACCGTGTCCAGCCCGTCCACAACGGCGCGACGTTCAAGCTGGAACCCGAGCTTCTCAAGCACTCGTTGTGAGGCGCGATTCGGAAAATCCGTGCTCGCCCGAATCTCCGCCAACTGCAATATTGAGAAGCCGTACGAGACAACTGCTTGCGCGATCTCAGTCGCGACGCCCTGCCGCCAAAGCTTGTTTGCTACACCGTATAAAAGTTCCAGCTCAGGCGGGTCATGGAAATGCCAGAAGCCGGCAAAGCCGATGAGCGCGTCCTCACCAGGTCGAAAGCCTCCCCACAGTCCGAATTTTCTTTCTGTGAAAAGGCGCACGCTTTCGGTCACAACCGAGGTCGTACGTTCTCGCGAGACGACCTCGCCATTCCAGAGAAACTCACGCACCTCCGGCGTCGTCCAAAGCTGGTGGAGCACATCAATGTCATCTATCTGCAGTGGTCTAAGAACGAAGCGTTGAGTGGTTAAAGTTGTCATGGTCAAGTTTTTGTAAGGCTCTCGCGCAATTTGCGCACGCCTTCGCCGGGGCCGCCTTGAGCATGGAACACCGCTGAGCCCGCCACCAGCATGGTTGCGCCAGCGCTCACGACGCGCGGCGCTGTTTGCGGATCAATACCGCCATCGATTTCGAGCTCAGCATGAGCCGAGCGCGCGGCGCAAAGACGACGAAGACGCCGCATTTTGTCTACGCTTGCTTCGATGAAACTTTGTCCGCCGAACCCGGGGTTAACGCTCATGACAAGAATAAGGTCAACTTCGTTAATAATCTCTTCCAGAGTAACGATCGGAGTACTAGGGTTAAGGACAACCCCGGCTTTCTTGCCGCAGTCTTTGATTTGGTGAATCGTGCGATGGAGGTGCGGACAGGCTTCTTGATGGACAGAGATAGAGTCTGCTCCAGCCTTAGCAAAGTCGTCAATATAGCGCTCGGGTTCGACAATCATAAGATGAGCGTCGAGCGGCAACGTAGTGGCCTTGCGCACGGCTTCAACGATGAACGGCCCGATCGTGATATTAGGGACAAAGCGGCCATCCATGACGTCGAGATGAATGCCATCCGCTCCAGCACGTTCTACTTCTTGGACTTGTTGTCCAAGAGTGCGAAAGTCAGCAGAGAGAACCGAAGGAAAAATTTTTACTGTTGGCATAATAATGGAAAAGGGCGAAAGTTAACGTCTTATTGCTTCATCGCTGGGGAGAACATGCGATATTGATTTTTTCCCTCCATTTTTGCGCGATACAGGGCGAGGTCCGCGTGGGCGATGACATCTTCAGCCGTCACTCCGTTTTGCGGGAACAGTGCGATGCCAATGCTGACAGTACATTGGAATGGCAAGTCCGCAACTATGGTCGTATGGGTGCGAACTGCTCGCAGGATTCTCTCAGCGACGGACGGCGCCTGCTGTGCGTCGAGGGTAGGGATGAGGACCGCGAATTCATCACCACCGAGACGAGCCGTGACATCGACCTCTCGTAAGCGTTCATGCAGGAGGGTCGCGAGACTGCGAAGAAAGGCGTCCCCGGCTTGGTGTCCCAAGGTGTCGTTGATGACTTTCAAGCCGTCAACGTCAATGAACAACAACGCGCCTTGGATATGGTAGCGTCGCACCTGCGCGAGGCGGTTCTCCAACTCTTCTTGAAACCTCCGTCGGTTGAAGAGGCCAGTGAGGGCGTCGTGGTCAGCCAAATATTCTAACTCGGTTTCTCGGCGTTTTTGTTCGCTGATATCGCGAAGAATCACCGAAAGAAGCGAGACCGGCCCCTGCGGTTCTTTATGGCTAAAGAGGGTCACAAGAACAGGAATCTGGCTCTCGGCGCCATTGTTCAATTCCGCTTCGGCGCTCCATTGACCTTCTCTTGCGGCAGTTGGCAATGCCTCTTGTTGTATGCGTAGTCGTATGTCGCCAGAAAAAAAATCAAGCAGCGCTAACGAGGACAATGGCTCGTCGAGGCCAATCCCGAGCAGCGCTCGACAGGCCGGATTCGCATATCGAAAAGTTCCCTGAGGGTCGATTAATGCAACACCATCCGGTGTTGCTTCGATGATAGCGGCAAGTTGGGATTGCAACAGATCGCGTTCTGAGGTCTTTTGTCCTGCCGGTTTCACTGTTCCTTGCAACGATCGAGCTGCCTTGCCACCCCTGCTGTCCCCTCACTGC
>CAZUFQ010000570.1:0-5097 GCA_964618735.1 uncultured Enterobacteriaceae bacterium | reverse complement strand
GTCGTGGACGCCCTCGCGGGCTTCCGCGTCAGCGCGGTTTCGAACTCGCGAGTCGCCGCAACGTGGTCACGCTCGCACAACCAGTGCGCACAGCCCACCTAGACGGCCGCCTCCATCACCGATGGGTCGAGCGTAACGGCCTTCTCAGGGGCTTCGCGAGTGCGCGGCAGGGACTCGTTTGACGACAAAGGCCAATCGGAGGCGGCCACGTAGTAGTAAGCCAGGCCAAGATAGGCCAATGCATAGCTGGGATCACGCGCAATCGCCTGCTGCAGATATCGCATGGCGTTATTGTAGTTATTGAACGTTCCCGCCGCATGACGCCCCTTCAAATAGAGTTGGTACGCTTCCATGTCCTCCGTCGGCTTCTGCTCCATCTTCTGGCGCTCATCCGCACCAAGAGTAACTTGCAGCGCCTGCGCCACCGTCTGCGCCACCTGACTGCGAATAGCAAAAATGTCCTGCAACTCGCGGTCGTAACTGTCCGACCACAGAGGGTAGCCGTCGATAGAGTTGATGAGCTGCGCGGTGATCCGCACCTGGTTGCCCACTTTGCTTACACTGCCTTCGAGCACCGCGTCGACGTGCAGTTGCGCCCCGATGCTTTCGATGGATTCGTTCTTGCCTTTGAACGCGAACGAGGAGGTGCGCGCCGCCACGCGCAGGCCTGACACCTTGGACAGCGCGGTGATCAAGTCTTCGGTAATACCGTCGCTGAAATACTCGTTCTCCTTGTCGGAACTCAGATTGGCGAACGGCAGCACCGCGATGGACTTCCGCCCCGGTGGTGACGTCACAGCTGGTGACGGTGCGCTCGGTAGGTGCGGCACGTACATTGTTAACCACCAGACCAGCAGCACCGCAACGGCGCCGATGAGTACAGCAATCACACCCACCCGCCGTGTCCGGTTCCCTGTGGCCTCTCTCACCATAGACCGTGGTGGTCGCATTGGTGTCGCTTTTTCATTCGCCACGGGCACAGCGAAGGACGCCACGCCGTCGAGCCCAACTTCGCGGATCTCCAATGCCTCGTCGAACCCTTTCAGGGTATAGCTGCCGTGCGTTTGCCAGCGGACCGGCTGCGCGAAAGCATGGCTGTCCAGGCGTTGCCGTGCGTTGTCGGCCACTGTGGAGGACATCAGCACTTGCCCCGGTCTGGCAAGGCCGGAAATGCGGGCGGCTAGATCGACAGCGAGCCCCTCGACGCGTGGATGCGCGCCATCGCCATCGGGGCCAAGCCGTTCGCTGACCTCGCCCATGTGCAGACCAATGCGCAAGCCGGGGAGATCGGGGTCGTCGTGGTGCACCTGCTGGAGTCGCACCGCGAACAGGACGGCAGCGCTGGGCGTTTCGTAGGTCAGAAAGCAGTCGTCACCGGCCCAGTCGATGATGCGACCTCCGCACTCCGCCGCCAGTCGCTGCACCTGCGCCCGGTGCCGGGCAATCAACTCGCCGACGGCCTGATCGCCTCGCTGCATCTTCAGTGCAGTCGAGTCGACCAGATCGGTGAAGACCAGCGTAAGAATCCGCGACACGCCGCTACTGTCATTCGTGGTTGGCATGAAGTCTATTTCCTTACCTGATCTCCTTTTTTCTTTTCGCACCCTAGCAGTCTTCGCGTGAGCACGCAAAACCTACTCATGTACTTTCTCTCCCGGCAGGGTCAGGGTACAGTGCTTGCCTTTATGGACCGAATCAAACATATCGCTCTCGCATTCATCAGTGGGATCGTTCTTGCACTCGCTTTTCCGAAGATCGATTTCAGCATCCTGGCTTGGGTTGCCTTCACACCTCTGCTGTGGATCATCCAAAAGAAAACCCCGAAGCACGCCTTTGCTTATGGGTGGATTTCTGGCATGGGATTTTACCTATGTACAGTCTACTGGGTCGTGCAAACGATCGGGCTTTATAGCAACATCCCTACGGTCGTCGCCACTATTCCGCTCTTCTTCATGTGTGCAATTCTCGCGTCCTATACCGGCGCTTTTGTCGCTGGGCTTCGTTTTTATCAAGACCGCGGTGGGTCTATGCTTTTGCTTGGTCCGCCGTTATGGGTCGCGTTGGAATGGCTCCGCTCATTCTTTTTCATTGGATTTCCTTGGGTCGATTTGGGCTATTCGCAACACATTTTTCTGAACCTCATCCAGTTTGTTGAAGTCACCGGCGTCTATGGGCTTTCTGCTCTGGTCATCTTTGTCAACCTTGTTTTTTTCCGTCTTATAGAGGACAAAGCACCTGGTAGAGGACGGCCACTGCTGATTGCCATACTCCTGCTTGTCATTCTCACTGGGTGGGGCGCTTGGCGACGCAGTCAGCTTTCTGCTTTGCCGCCGGCTCATCATCTCCGCGTTGGTCTCATCCAGGGCAACATCGAGCAGGACAAAAAGTGGGACAAAGAATTTCAGGAAGAGACCCTCTCTCGTTATGAACGCCTCTCGCGCGCGGCAGCAGCAAACGGCGCTGACCTGATTGTCTGGCCGGAAACTGCCGCACCGTTCTTTTTCCAATCTGACACACATTACCAGCAACGATTGCTTGACTTGATCCGCGAACTGCGCGTGCCGTTCCTGTTCGGTGCAGTAGGGTGGAAGCCGAAATCAATGAATGACGTCACTCTTTTCAATCGCGCTTATTTAGTCTCCGCCAGCGGGGAGGTGCTCGGTTCGTATGACAAAATCAAACTTGCGCCATTTGGCGAGTACATCCCGTTTCATAGTAGTTTTCTGTTCTTTCTCGATAAGCTCGTCGAAGGCATCGGTGACTTTGCTGCTGGCACGGAGGCGACAGTCCTCGCGCTTCCCTTAGAGAAGTTTGGCGTGCTCATCTGCTTTGAAGGGATTTTCCCAGACTTGGCGCGGCGCTTTGTTGCAAACGGTGCCCACCTCCTAGTGAACATCACCAACGACGCCTGGTTTGGTCGCTCGTCGGCGCCATATCAGCATCTGGTCATGGAAGCGATGCGTGCGGTAGAAAACCGTGTTCCTCTGGTCCGTGCTGCTAATACAGGGTTCTCAGCGGTTATTGCTCCAGACGGCCAAATTCGCGCCCACACCGCGTTGTATGAAACGACTTTTCTTGTGGAAGACCTCGCTTGGCCGGATGTTGTGAGTTTCTACACGCGCTATGGCGATGTGTTTGTTTACCTGTGTGCGCTGGCAACTCTTGGTATGCTAGGATACGGTTATTTCAATTCGATACACGATGGAGGAAGTCATGTTAGTAGAAAGCAAAGAGAAACTCGTTGATTTGAGTGCGAGAGTAGACACGCTTGGGAGGCGTCTTTGACATCGCGAGCAAAAATGCACGCGCCGCAGAACTCGATGAACTCACCGCGTCCAATGAGTTCTGGAGCGATCAAGAAAAGGCTCAAGCAGTCCTCAAGGAACGGAGTTCTCTCACCGAAGTCCTCACTCAATGGAAAAGACATCTCAAAAGCATAGAAGACGCCCAGATGTTCTTGGAGATGGCGGAAGCTGGGGACGAAGAAGCAGCAGTTGAATTTGACAATCAAATTAAAGTACTCGAAAAGGAAGTGCGCGAAGCCGAAATGCAGCGCATGCTCGGTGAAGACCATGACGCCGGCAATGCAATCGTCACTATCCACCCCGGCGCTGGCGGCCTGGAGGCGCAAGACTGGGCGGAGATGCTGCTGCGCATGTATCTGCGCTGGGCAGAACGGAAAGGCTATAAAGTCGAGATGGCGGACTACCAGCCTGGCGATGGGGGAGGCGTCAAAAGCGCTACCTTTACGATTGAAGGTCCCTACGCCTACGGCTACAGCAAAGCGGAAGCTGGGATTCATCGCTTGGTCCGTATCTCGCCCTTTGATGCTAACGCACGTCGTCACACTTCGTTTGCTTCGGTGTTCGTGTACCCGGAGTTGGACGATGCAGTTGAGGTTGACATCCGACCCGAAGACCTGCGCGTCGACACCTATCGGTCTGGGGGCGCGGGTGGGCAACATGTTAACAAAACCGACTCTGCTGTGCGACTAACCCATCTGCCGACCGGCATCGTTGTCACTTGTCAAAACGAACGCTCGCAACATAAGAACCGCTCGACCGCAATGAAAATCTTACGCGCACGTCTCTACGAACTTGAAATGGAGAAACAGAAAGAAAAGATGGAAGATCTCCATAAAACGAAAAAGGATATCGCCTGGGGCAGTCAGATTCGTTCCTATGTTCTTCATCCGTATCGCATGGTAAAAGATCACCGTACTGGTGTAGAAGTTGGAAACACAGACGCTGTTTTGGATGGAAATATCGACGAGTTTATCGAAGCTTACTTACTCCACCGCATCGCGGCATAGGTGAGGGGGATATGGACAACGCAGAGACGCGAGTTCCAGATTTCAATAACGGCTCGATTCCTGATGTAGAGGAGACTCTTGGGGAGGGAGAAGAGATGGAAGTGGTGGCGAGCTTGTTGAAACAGTCCCGAGAAGAGAAAGGCATTTCCCTCAAAGATGCAGAAAAAGAAACTCGCGTGCCGACCCATTATCTGCAAATCCTTGAGGGCGAGGGCGACCCTCGGCTGCTGGCCGATGTGTTGTATCTGATTCCGTTTCTGCGCACCTATTCGTTGTTCCTTGGTTTGGACCCTGCACTCACCATTCCACAATTCATTGCCGGCATACAAAAAGGAGAAGCGCCCAGCAATGTGATTCTCCCCCCCCCCAGACGACTGTTTTCTCGCTCAACACTTCTCGTTCTTATTCTAGTTGGACTTGTGGCCCTGGTTCTTTTGTGGATGGTCGAGGAACATAGCTAATGAACTTCCTCCGTTCGCTTTTGCTTCTCTCTCTTGGCAATAGAGAAGGAAGCCGCTAGACTCCTTCGGCATTCGCCCTTTGGATTGAACGGCGCCAAACTCAACTCACAAGAGAGGACATTATGAGCGCATTAACGATCGAAGAACTACCGAATCTCACTAATCCCGCGCTCATTGTTGCGTTTGCTGGGTGGAATGACGCTGGCAGCGCAGCGACACACGCCGCCCAGTTTCTTGTGCAACGTTTACAAGCGCGCCGTTTCGCTAGCCTGGACCCGGAGGAGTTCTACAACTTTTCCGACCTGCGCCCCCAAGTTCACCCCC
>CAZUFQ010000569.1:0-5098 GCA_964618735.1 uncultured Enterobacteriaceae bacterium | reverse complement strand
CTTCGCCTAACTCTTCACGCACAACCTCACACGCACGCAGCTCATGCTCGGCATTTACTGGAGAAAAGACGCCGGTGATGGCAACCGCCTGCGCTCGTCCTTTCAGTTGGCGCGCCGCAGCACGAATCTCTTGCAGATCAAGAGCCGCAATGGGCTCACCATTGTACTCGTGCCCGCCATGTAGGATGAACGACTGCACGCATACGGTCTGCCGTAAATCCGCTGGCCAGGTCAGCAGAGGCGCCACCGCCCGCGTGGCGGGAGCGCCGAGCCGAATCACACCTACCGAGCTGAGTCCTCGCCTGGTTACGATCGCGTTGGTGCAGTGGGTCGTGCCGAGCATGGCATGGCGAATAGCAGTTGGAGGAAGTCCGGACGCCGCCAGCACGGCCCGCAAGGCGTTGACGATACCGCCCATGACATCCGGCGTAGTAGGCGACTTGGTCTTCGCAATGACTTGGTCCGACGCATCAAGAATAACGGCGTCGGTGTTAGTGCCGCCGACGTCAATGCCGAGGCGGAAAGCGGTAGAAGCGAGAGCGGAGCTCATCAGTTTTCTCACACTAAGTTTGCATTCGTCCAGCAGGATGCATATATGCACAAACGATGAACGCGGAATGATGAATGCTGAATACAAGACAATGCTGTGTTCCGTTCATCATTCATCGTTCACCATTCATCGTTTTCTCAAGCGGCGCGTAGTCAATCTCGTATCCAAAATATCGCGGTCCGACCAACGCCAATCCTTCAGGCGTACGCCACTGTGGATGGCAGGGAATGCCCAAGACCACAATGCGGAGACCATATTTGAGGGCTTCGGTCGTGATCGGAAGTCCGGTCTGTTCGTCAACAATCGTAATAAGGTCAGGCACGGTCGCCTCGGGACGTCCATCACGCCAGCAGACGAGGTTTTCGTTTTGAAAAGCAATTTTGCAGTGGACTCCGGCGTCGCGTCCCGCGCCGATGATGTCTACTTCTCCTCGCGCAAACCCGCGTTCTGTGCGTCGTCGTACGTCGGTAATTTTTCCTTCGCACAATCGACGCCCCTGCAAGAGCATCGTCAACGCTTCGATTGGCTCTCGCTTCTGTTCTCGACAAGTCTTTAAGGTGCGACCGATCTCGCGCGCCAATGAGATTGTGCCTGGAATCAGAGCCTTCTTGGCGACAACGCCCTGCATTGCATAAAGGGCTATACAAGCCGAGCAGCCCATCTGGATGGTCGCGGTTCGGGCCAGACGCTCCGTCCAGAAGTTATCACGAGTTTCCAAAAGCACCTGGTTGCCTTTTTCATCGGCGATAACCATGGGGGTCGCGGCTACACCATGCAAGGTTGGCGTAACCATTTGCAATTCTGGAAACGCGCGCCCCATACCGTCCGCATCGACAAGCGGGATTCCCAAGCTGGCGGCGACCACGATAGGGATCATCGAATTCACGCCGCCCGCCTCGGCGGACACGGTCGCTACGGCGCGACATTGCAGGCGGCGTTCGAGCATACGAAAGGCGTCGAGCACTTCTGAGCCGCTGGGGATTTTTTCCACCAGCACGGTCGGCGCACCCATCATGGCTGTGGGAATAATCCAGCCGTCATCCGGCGTTTCGTCCAGCGCGAGCAGGGGCACGGGGCCATGCTGAGCCACGGCTTGTTGCGCCATCAGTTTCCCAAGAGTGGGATCGCCGCCGCCTCCCGTTCCAAGCACTGTGGCGCCGAGGGCGATTTCATCGAGCGCATCGTGGTCGAGAAATATCATTGTAAAAGAAGACCTTGTCAATGTAAAAAGAGATTAACTCACAGTGATCTCACCGACCCGTAAATCGATGCCAAGATAACAACCGCGAAAGAAATCAAGTCCGAGAAGCCCATCGATTTGGGCGCTCGAAGGCAATGTATGACAGAGAACAAGAAATCTCTCCAAAATCCGCCCTACCGACTCAATGCGTTCCACAGCAAGACGAGCACAGAATTCAACTCCGCTCCCAGTTGTCACTTGTATACGTTCTGGAGCTGTCGCGGGATCGTAGCCCAGCAGTACTATCACATCGGTATTAACCAGAGTACTGCTCGCTCCGGTATCAAGGGCGAAACGTACAATGGTTTCCCCTGCCGGACCAAACAGACGCACCGGTACAGTGATTAGTCTTTCCTGTAGATCAAATCGATGACTCACAACACCACTTCCATGTCTTTTGGCAAGCTGCCTACGAATAAAAATGCGCTCTGTTTCGGCTTTAACAGACGAGCCTGGCGGTATACTTCATCCCGATTTTTGCTATGCCACAACACTTCGCCGCGCTGGACATTGAGTGAGATATCAACTTCAGGGTCGCCAATAAGTATCCATTCTCCATCGTAACGAGCTTGAATTTCCTGGATGGTAAGAATTTCTGACATACTCATCTCCTATTCCTCTGATGCTAGACGCTGAACGCTAGACGCTAGACTGTCCAACAGCCTCTTCGCCTCTTGCAAATCTTCGATATTGAATCATTTACTCATCGGGTCATTAGATGAAAACAATCCAGCAATGACTCAATCACCCGACGACTCAATCCCTTCATTTGCCTCCCTGCGCAAGCAGCAGTTCGCCTTTGAGGCGATACAGCTCCGCCTCGTAGAACCGCTCCCCAGTTTTGTCCACCACCGCCAGCGCCTCGGCGAGTGAGGCAAGCCCGTCCTCTGCCTGTCCCGCTTTCCCATACGCCTCGGCCAACAGGGTAAGAAAATGCGGTCGCCAATTTTCTGCTCCCGTAGCCCGGGAGGCGGCCAAGCCCTGGCGCATCTGTACGATCCCCTCCTCCCCCTGTCCCTGCACAGCGAGCGCCCAGCCCCCCCAGATAGCACCCCACGCCAAGAAGAACGGAATCCCCTGCTCAGTACCAAGTGCAATCACCGCTTGGGCCTGCTCTTTGGCTGTCCGTTCCTCTCGGCGCAACTGATGGACCACGACCGCATTGGCCAAGGCAACACTTAAGCTAAAGGGATGCGTCAGTTCCTGAGCCAAAGTAAGGGCCTCGTAGCTCTTCTTTAGCGCCTGGTCTGGGTAGCCCATATGCCATAGGGCCAAGGCCGTCCAGAATAAGCCCCCCACCCCGAAATCCAGCCCGTAGAGAAAGGCTAAGAAGCGATGCTGCTGGGAGTTGTAGAGAGCAAGGCCCTGCTCCAAGTGCTCTCGGGCTCGAGCAAACTCTCCCATATAGTATAAGATCATTCCCAGCGCATAATGGGCCACGAGGAGGAACGCTGGGTCTTGTTGACGTGAGGTCAGGCTGAAGAGCTGCTCTCCCAGCTCGTGCGCCCTCTGGTATGCTGCCCGCGTCATATAAACCTGATATAGGCCAAACAGTACTGGGAAGAGCTGTGGAGTCTCGCCTATCTGCTCGCACAGATCTCGTGCCCGGGAGTAAGCGTGCTCCGTTTCCAGGGCGGCCCAACCCCTAGTAGCTATCAACGGCACGCCCAGAGCGACTTGCAGCGTGAGTTCTTGCTGGGCGCGCTCGGGAGTATCGGGTAAAGTCTTCAGCGTCTCCAGAGCAGAGCTGAGGTGACTGATCGCTTCTGCATTGGCCGACCGTTGCACAGCCTGTTGCCCCGCCAGTTGCAGATATTCTATTGCCTTTTGTACATTGCCACTGCGGCTGTAATGATATGCAAGCTCGCCGTAGTGGTCTTCTACTCGCAAGTGAAACAACGCCTCTATCGCTTGCGCAGCACGTTCATGCAGCACTTTGCGTCGTTCGACGAGCAGGGAGTTGTACGCCACTTCCTGGGTGAGTGCATGTTTGAAAACATATTCAGGTTCTGGGAATGCAGGCTGTTCGTAGATGAATTCGGCGTCGCGTAGGTGCGAGAGCGGGCTATGCAATTCATGTTCAAGTTGATCAGCGACCTGCTTAAGGAGACCGAGAGAGAATTCTTTGCCGATCACAGCGAGGGTCTGCAGGAGGGCTTTTTCTTCAGGCGACAGGCGATCAATGCGGGCAGCAAGGACACCTTGGACGGTGGTAGGAATTTTGATGTCCGTGGGTAGGGACACGGTGCGCCGTGCCCCTACGTCAGGCGACAGCACTCCCTGTTCGCCTAATTCCTGCACAATCTCTTCCATAAAGAACGGGTTGCCTTCGGTTTTTTCGAGGATAAAGCGTTTGAGACGCTGCAGCTCACTTTCCTCCACCCTCACCCTGTCCCTCTCCCTGGCAGGGCGAGGGGACCCACTCTCTCCGCCTCTTAATAGAGCGACGAGCATCTCTTCCGCTTGTTCTCGCCCCAACGGATCAAGCCGCAGCTGCGTGTAGTAGGTTTTGTTACCCCAGGAATGCTGATACTCAGGTCGATAGTTTACCAGCAACAATACGCGCGCCGTGGCGATACTGTCACTGAAAGAAAGCAGAAACGCCTGGGTCTCGGCATCCAACCAGTGCAAATCTTCGAAGATCAGCAGGAGCGGCTGGTTAAAGCTTTCGCGCAACAGCAACCGCTTGAGAGCGTCAAACGTACGCTGCCGTCGGATCTGTGGATCCATCTGTTGCAGCGGCGAAGTGGGTTCGGCAATGCCCAGGAGAAAGAACAGATACGGCAGTGTATCTTCCAAACTTCGGTCGAGCGTTAGCACCTTGCCAGTGATCTTTTCACGCCGCCGCCGCTCGTCATCGTGCATGATCAGCTGAAAGTAGTTCTTCAGCAAGTCGATCAGCGGCAGATAAGGATAGGCTTTGCCGTGGGAGACAGAGAAGGTTTCCAGGAGAAGATAGCCCGCCTGGATAAGTAATTTGAACTCGTGGAACAGGCGGGATTTGCCGACGCCAGGCTCGCCCATCACCGTCACAATCTGACCGTGGCCGGCTTTAGCCTGCTCCAGCGCTTTCTTCATCTGCTCCAGTTCACTCTGCCGACCAACAAAATGGGCCAGTCCCCGCCCCGCTGACACTTGCAGTTTCGTGCGCGGTGGACCCACGCTGGTTACTTCGTAAATGTTGACCGGTTGATCGATCCCTTTGACCTGCGCCGCGCCCAAGCCTCTGCACTCGAAGTGGCCCTAGATCAGCTTTGAGGTACTGTCTCCAGCAACTATGTAGCGCGGCATATGAAGCCCTACCATTG